>JAHFUH010000518.1:2886-4270 GCA_023265215.1 Acidobacteriota bacterium | reverse complement strand
ACCCGGCGGCGATCAGGCAATAGGAAGATGCTTTGAAATGTCGTGCGAAAGTCATAGCTCGTCAAAATAAACCACGTGTGAAGAACGCCAGATTACGGATGGAAAACTCCCTCTCGATTTTGAACTGATGATTATTTTGAAAACCTTGTCTGAGAAAATATAATCCAGGGTTTTGGCATCGCTGATTCCCGGGAAATTGCTCCTTTCCCAAGGTTCCTCGGTTGACTGCGGCTCTGCCTCCCGGTATTGAACTGCGGCCAGCAAACGGAGTATGCGATAAAGATGCTCATGCCCTGCGCCGCGAGCGAGGTAATCATCCGGAGTGAGGAATTCTATTCCGGCACCTTCTTCCATAAAATGAGCGGCTATGCTGGCAGCGAAAGATACCGCCTTTTCAAATTTCTCTTCAAATCCAGGCGTGGGGTGATGCGTCCAAGTATCCAGTATGAGACAGAATTTGCCTTCTTCATCCTTCGCAAATTCGCGGGCCATCAATTCGCCTGTTTTTGATGTGGCTTTCCAGTCGATGACCCGGAAGCTTTCGCCCTCCTGGTATTTGCGCATCGAAAAAAGGTTCTCTCCGGGCCCCACGCGCCTGCCTTCCAGAAGTCCCGGAAGGAAAGGAAGCAGGTGGAAGAAAGCAGAAATTTTCTGCACCAAAGGATAAACCAGCACTTCGCCTTTCGCGCCGATGCGCTGTCCGCGGAGGAAAAAGCCAAACGGGAAACGGGTCGAGATCCAAAATCCGTCCAGACTGTAAACTCCCCTTTTGGGGAAGGACTGCACCATCAATTCCGAACGCGTCTCGCCTGCCGGCAATATTGGAAAATACGCTGATTGACGAAGGATGGCGGAGTTTGGTGCTGCCGGGCGTTCGATTTGTTTCGCGGTCAATAAAGAGAATATCCTTGTTATTGTGAAAGAATGTCTCCGGTTTATCGCGGGATCTTCTGCGCGAATAGAAAACGATGGGAAAATCCGCTTCGTGTTTTTCATTGAAATTTTAACGAAGACGCGTTCCCCAACAAAGACGTTTTCAGGCAGCTGCAGCGAGAGTGAAATCTGTTTCAATGAGTTTCTTGAAACGATGCCCGAAACGGCAATCACGGAAAGGAGAGCGGATAACACGATAAATAATAGATTATTCGCAGTATTGACGGTCACCACCGAAAGAAGGAGCACGCAGAAAATATAGAGAAAGCCTTGTTTGGTAATACGGAAAGAGAAGGGGAGTAACCGGCGGGAAGATCGTGTCCGCCGTGTGTTGAGTGCGGGGCTTTTCGGGCTAAAGTGGAATTTCGATGCTCCGAAGTATTTCAGCAATTATTGCCTCTGCCTCTTCGCTGTGCTTGTAGGGTGAAGAATATTTGGAACTGACGATCAC
>JAHFUH010000518.1:0-2876 GCA_023265215.1 Acidobacteriota bacterium | reverse complement strand
CCAGCCGCTTGATATCATCCGGAATGCAGTAATCGCGTCCCTCATAATAGGCGAGTGCTTGTGCCGCCCGGCGCAGCGCCAAAGAGCCTCTGGGACTCGCACCCATAAGCAGAAGTTCCGAACGCCGCGTGGCCTCCACAATAGCCAGAATATAGTCGAGCAGACATTCGTCAACCCGAACTGCGGCGGCCGCGCGCTGGGCTCCCAGGACGTCGTCCACATGAACTGTCGGCTGTAGCAGTTCCAAATCAGGAGCGCGGCTTTGCAGCCTCAGAATATCCCTTTCCGCACCATTCTCCGGGTATCCCATCTTAATGCGCAGAAGGAAGCGGTCCAGCTGAGATTCGGGCAGAGGATAGGTTCCGTGGTGTTCGATTGGATTTTGAGTGGCGACTACCATAAAAGGGCGGGGAAGAGAATGCGTCTGATTATCGACGCTCACGCTGCCTTCGCCCATAGCCTCCAGGAGAGCGCTCTGAGTTTTCGGCGTCGTTCGGTTGAGTTCATCCGCGAGAACGATATTTGCGAATATCGGCCCGCGGCGAAAATCAAAGCTTTGTCGTGACTGGTTGAAAACCGATACTCCGATAATGTCGGAGGGGAGCAGGTCGCTCGTGAACTGAATTCGCCGAAAAGTGCAGTCGAAAACACGCGCAAGGGAGCGGGCAAGGGTTGTTTTGCCAACCCCGGGAACGTCTTCGATGAGGAGGTGCCCTTCCGCCAAAAGGCAGATTAAAGAGAGTTTGACGGCCTCCGTTTTGCCGCGGACAACGGTCTCGATAGATTCCTGCAACCGGCGCATCCTCGGTTCCAGTTCCATGGTTTTTGTCATAAGCGGATTTCCGGGAACAGTATACTACAAGCTGTAATTCCGTTGTGACTGCATATCCGGTCGTCGCCTGGAATTGCAGGTTGCCGCTCGTATTATTGAGAGTTTTGGGAAGAAATAAAATCCTGTTTCCGCCGTCCGGTTTCGAAGTAGAATCGTGTTGCATTGGCGAAGGCATCCATGACTTCCATAATCAGCAAGCCGGATACTCAGCGAAAACTGGAAATACTAAGCGCGGACGCTCAATACGATCTGGCCTGCGCTTGTGGCACAAGGGAGGACGGGCACCGCATTCGCGGCGCGCAGGATCAATGGATTTATCCCATCACTTTGCCCAGCGGCGGCACCAGCGTCCTTTTTAAAACTCTCATATCCAACGTCTGCTCCAATGACTGCAAATACTGCCCTCTGAGAGCCGACCAGGATGTCCGCCGATGCACGCTCAGCGAGGATGAAACCGTAAGAACCTTTCTCGATTATTTCAACCGCGGCGAAGTCTTCGGTCTTTTTCTGACATCGGGAGTCCTCGGCACGCCGGATGCAACAATGGAACAGTTGAACCGTATTGCCCGGATCCTTCGATACAAACAGGGCTTCAAAGGCTACATTCATCTCAAGGTGATTCCGGGCGCAAGTGCAAACGCAATTGAGGAGGCGGTTTCGCTTTCGTCCGCTGTTTCGCTCAACATCGAAACTCCCGGCGCAAATCACCTGGCCAGGCTTTCCACCCGCAAGCGTTTCATCGAGGACATTGTTAATCCCATAAAGCTGATAAGCCGGCTGACCGGCCGGGGCAATAAGTACGCTCGCGTCAAACAGACCACACAATTCGTTGTTGGTGCCGCGGAGGAAACGGATGCCGAAATCGTCAAATATATGTGGGGCCTTTACGACCGTCTCAGCCTGAAGAGAATATATTTCAGCGCATACCAGAAAGGCCTTGGCGATATATCAATTGATGAGCACAAAAAGCAGGATCCCGGTGAGGTATTTATGCGAGAGCATCGTTTGTATCAGGTCGACTTCCTGATGCGTAAGTACGGTTTCACTGAAGCGGATATCTGTTTCGACAAAACTGGGAATCTGTCGCTCGATATCGATCCAAAAGAGCACTGGGCAAAGCTTCACCCGGAGTGTTTCCCCGTCGATATCAACAAAGCCTCCAAAAACCAGCTTCTGCGTGTTCCCGGCCTGGGAGAAATAACAGTGGGCCGGATTCTGGAACGGCGAAAAAGCTTGAAAATAAAAAACGTTGACGATTTCGAAAAGCTTTCCAGCCGTCTCGTAAAAGCCGGCGAATATCTCCGCTTCTGAATAATGCGATGCGACTGGTGGTCCGCGTACTCCGCGTCCCTATCCTGCAGCACATTATCGATAGACATCTATTCTGTGGCCAATTTTTAAAATGATAATGACAATTCGATTCTTGTTGATCTCGTAGATCACTCGGTATTTCCCAATCCGGATGCGATAGATATCATCATAGCCACTCATTTTCCTGCACCCGTTGGGGCGCGACTCAATGGCAAGAAGAGAAATGGATCGAAGAATGCGTGCCTGGTCCCCTTGCCGTATCTTTTTCAGTTGCCGTTCAGCGGTAGCTGAAACCTCAATCCTATACTGTGTCATCTAGTCCAAGATCGCGAATCACATCGGCGAGAGGCCGTGTCGGTTCCCGTCGTATTTTTTTTATATCCTCAATATCCGCAAGCTCCTCGATCTTATCGATCAGGGCATCTTCGACAAAACGGCCGATTTTCAACCCGCGCATTTCACATATTTTTTCGATTGTTTTCTTCACGCGGCTGTCGATTCTCGTTGCTAATTGCATCTGTGCCATCGGATGTCTCCATATGCTAGCTATTGCTAGCATATTCTAACATAATGCCCGAGAGAATGAGGGATTGGAAACCGGGAACTGGTGCAAAAACGGAAGTGGGACTCAAAAGGCAAAAAGAACAGCGCCTGGGAGCGCCGGCGTCCTCGCCGGCACATATTCACGACTACCAGATATGTTTGCCAAAAACCCTACAAGTCGCTGCAGCTC
>JAHFUH010000517.1 GCA_023265215.1 Acidobacteriota bacterium | reverse complement strand
GGACAAGACTCCTCCATCTGCGGCACTTTTCAGATCCATGGAGAAAGGGTCCACGGGCGACTGAAGTTTTTCCAGCTTCATTGGAGCCGTTGCAAGATCCTTGGAAGGATCATGCTGTGTTCCCCATTGGCCTGTTTGTGAATTGAACACCAATTCGTATTTGCCAGGCGTCGTGGTTTTCAGCCACAGGCTATACGCGCCCTTGGGCACCTTGGTGGATCCGAAAGCCAAATCTGCCGGCGTGTTGAAAACAGTTGCTTGATTCATGCCCATTCTCCAGAACATACCAGTCTGTAATTGGGCTACTCTGTCCTGGCCATTGAGCGGCGGCCGGCCGTAATCAATTGTAATTGAGCCCGCCGCTATTTTCAGTTCAGCTTTTCCCCTCGCGCCGCCTCCCATCTGGGCAAAGCACGCAGCAGCCAAAAGCACGCAAACCATCAATCCAAGAGCCTTTTTTACATTCATCTATTTCGTCTCCTTTGGGATGTGGACCGCAACTAGAATATCAGGGCAAAATAGGGGACGCTACCCTATTTTCTCTTAGAGGTATATTCCTGCATTGGCGAAAATTGGTAGCGTCCCCTATTTTGCCCCTAATTTGACAATAGGCTGCTCAGATTTTATCTATGGATTAGATGCTTGCTCTATCCGGCAAAGCATTGAGGGAGAGTTGGGTTGTATCCAACTCTCGGAAAGTGTAGACGGGTTACTATGAATGGATCTGAAAAATATGCTGCTTTACCAGTGCTGCCAATAAAGAATAGCGTTCTTTTCCCGCAGCTGTTTATGCCTCTATCGGTTGGAAGGCCTCTTTCGATTGCCGCGGTGGATGCTTCATTGAAAAAGGAAGATAATGAAATCCTGATTTTTACTCAACGGGATGCCTCGGTAGAAACGCCGGGTCAGGATCAGCTGTATCCTGTGGGAGTAAGGGCCGCAATTAAGAAAATTGCCCGGCCCAAAACGGATCAGCTCGAATTGCTTGTTCAAGGGATCGAACGAGTGGTCCTGATCAAGCTGGAGCAGACGCAACCGTATCTAAAGGCACGCATTCATCCTTTTCCGCTTCCTCAGCAGAACGGGCCGGAGATTGAAGCTCTTCAACGTTCAATCCTGGACTTGGCAAACAAGTTGATTTCTCTTTCGAATCCGCAGGCGGCCCAGCAACTCGGACAGGTGGTTGGAAGCGTCGAGGAGCCGCTGCATCTGGTCTATCTTCTTGCATCGCTGCTCGGGCTGGATGTTGAAAAAGAACAGGCTCTGTTGGAATCGGCGACTGTGCAGGACGCTCTTCGCCTTATGCACACCCGGCTCAATTACGAAGTGCAGGTTATGGAGCTGCGCTCCAAAATTGCCGATCAAGCGCAGAGCGAAATGGGAAAAGAACAGCGGGAATATCTGCTTCGGCAGCAACTCCGTGCCATTCAGCAGGAACTGGGCGAACAAAGCCCGGAAAAAGAGGAAGTGGAGAGTTTGCGAGACCGGCTTCGAAAGGCCGATCTGCCGGATCTTGTTCGCAAAGAAGCGGAAAGAGAGATGGACCGGTTGGAGAGGCTGCCGACGGCATCTCCCGATCGAAGCGTCCTTCAGTCCTACCTGGAACTTGTTTTGGAACTCCCATGGCGTAAAAGATCCGAGGAAGTGCTCGACATTGTGAAGACTCGACAAATATTGGATGAAGACCACTTTGACCTGAAAGACGTCAAAGAGAGAATTTTAGAGCAGCTTGGGGTATTGAAATTAAATCCTCAGGCGAAATCTCCTATCCTCTGTTTTGTAGGACCTCCGGGAGTGGGAAAGACATCCCTGGGCAAATCGATAGCCCGCGCTATGGGTCGGCAGTTTGAGCGGATGAGCCTTGGCGGAATGCATGATGAAGCGGAATTGCGCGGCCACAGGCGAACATATATCGGAGCCATGCCGGGAGTCATTCTGAGGGCGCTGAGGCGCGCCGGGGTGAACAATCCGGTGCTCATGCTGGATGAGGTCGATAAACTGGGGCACGATTTCAGGGGAGACCCCGCAGCAGCGCTGCTCGAAATTCTGGATCCCGAGCAGAACCATACATTCCGGGACAACTATCTGGATCTGCCGTTTGATTTGTCTCGCGTTTTATTTATTACAACCGCCAATGCGCTGGAGACGATTCCCGGGCCGCTGCTGGACAGAATGGAAATCATCCGGCTGCCGGGATATAGCGAAGAGGAAAAAGTGGAGATTGCCAGGAGATATCTAATTCCTCGTCAAGTTGAACAGACCGGCCTAAGAGCGGAAGACTGCGTCATCCAGGACGAAACATTGAAGAGGATTATCTCGCGCTACACACGAGAATCCGGAGTTCGACAACTGGAGCGGGCGATCGGCCGCCTGATGCGAAAGGTGGCCCTGAGATTTGCTGAAGGAAATAGCCAGCCCGTGGTTGTTGCTGCCGATCAGCTGAGCACTCTGCTCGGCGCTGAACAAACAATGTTTGAACAGGGAAGAAAAAATCTTCCACCCGGAGTAGCAACCGGCTTGGCCTGGACTGAAACCGGAGGCGACGTTCTTTACGTAGAGGCTGCCCTGTTGCCCAAGAACCGTGAGTTGATTTTGACAGGCCAGCTTGGCGATATCATGAGAGAGTCGGCGCAGGCGGCGCGAAGCTATATTTGGGCGCACGCGGATGAATTGGGAATTGACGAGCGGCAGATGCAGATGTCCGGCGTGCATATCCATGTGCCTGCGGGAGCTGTGCCTAAAGATGGTCCTTCCGCCGGGATCACCATGATGGCGGCCCTGGTTTCGGTTTACACAAGAACGCCCGTGCGAAGCGATACCGCGATGACGGGTGAAATTACGCTGGCGGGCCTTGTATTGCCGGTCGGAGGTATCAAGGAAAAAGTGCTGGCTGCGCGCCGGTCCGGGATCCGCCGAGTTGTCCTTCCTCGTGAAAATGAAAAGAACTTGCGCGATCTGCCGGATCACGTCCGGCGGGAGATGGAATTTGTGCTGGTTGACAACGTTTCGGATTTTGTCGCCGATCTTTTCCCGGGAGTGGAAAGAAAGAAAATTCCAGCCTGATTTCGCAAAAATAGGGATGGCCGCTGGGGCGTTCCGGAAAGTATTCGGTATGCAGCAGCGGCCTTTTTATTTTTTATGATAAAAAAAAGCGGAAAAGTTTAATATCTCCTAAGCAGTCCATAGAAAACGTCCATTGAAACAGTCGGGGTCGGTATCGGGGTCGGCTTTTAAAAATTCGACCCCGATACCGATACCGACCCCGACTCCCGATGGAAGTCATTCATGATTCAGTAGAAATAGGGGAGATGCGGATGTCAAACCAACGAATGCCAACCCACGTAATGGGCGTGTCCTTGCTGTACAAGTGCAATTTCAGCTGTGAGCATTGCGGCTACATTTACATAGGCGATGCCGAGGACCACATCATTCATCCGGGATACCGCCTGACCTGGGACCAGGTTGTAACGGCAATAAAGGACTGCGCCAGTCTGAAAGATTCATACTGGAACATGAATTATACGGGCGGAGAACCAACGCTCTGGGAAGAGGAAGGCAAAGACTTGGCGGATATCCTGATTGCCACTGCAAATGCCGGCGTGCTGCCCACCTTCAATACCAATGGGAGTTATTTTGAGGATTACGAAAACTGCCACAAATTTTTCTATCGATATCTGAACAATACCGACACGCCTCTCAAGACCTTTATCAGCATGGACAAATTCCACAAGAATTACGACCAGGAAAAGGGAAGGGCAAAGAGTCTGGATACCATAGCAAAAGTCATTGCAGCTTTCCCTGATAACAAAAGAGATCTTTTGCCCGTGCACGTGATAATTATTGTCACAAAGGATCCTAATTCATCCCTGCCCGAAGAAATGAAGAAGCATTACGGCGCGATGGGAATTACATTTGGTGATTTTCCTATGCTGAACATCGGGAAGGCAAAGAAGCTGTCTGATCAGATGCCCGAACCGTTTGATTTTGGGCCCATGCGGCAGAAAAAAGGGAATGGCCCTCCGGGCATGGTTCTCGTCGGTGATGATTATTACCTGGGGAGTAAAAAAATCGGGAAACTGGGCCACATGCTCGATCTGTATCCGGATGGAGTGTAGGGTGTTGCCGCAGCCTGTCATCGGATGAATCTGCCTCCCGCGACTACGGCACGGAGCGATGAATTTTCAGAAGAGCTTCGGGAATCTGCAAGGTAAAAGTCTTGCCCGCATCCTCAAGGCCGCCTGCCTGATAGGGGATGCTTTTTTCAACACGGCGC
>JAHFUH010000087.1 GCA_023265215.1 Acidobacteriota bacterium | reverse complement strand
GCAGCCCGGTTCGTCCACCTCACGGGAATAGTTTCCAAATCTGCAATGGCTTTCCGGACTATTGCGGGAATAATCAAAGCGGAATTGATGGGCAGCAGAGTCAAAATCCAGATGACAACTCCTCACGGTCTAAGGCTGAACGTCCATGTTGAAACGGATGCGCGCGCTTTTGATCTGGACTTTATCAACACAGGAGTTCCTCACGTGGTGTGTTTCATGGCTGGCCCAGGTGAACTGGAATCGGCGGACATGCAGCGCTGGGGACATGCTGTTCGTTTCCACCCTCAATTCCAACCTGCAGGCACAAACGTTAATTTCGTTTATGTGCAAAGCCCCTCCCAAATCGTCGTTCGAACTTACGAACGCGGAGTTGAGGGGGAGACTCTGGCCTGCGGCACCGGTGCGATTGCATCCGCTCTTGTGTGCGCTGCCAGATCCCGGGTTGCCTCACCGGTCGAGGTAAAAACCCGAAGCGGCGAGTCTCTGATAATTCACTTCAAACAGCTTCAGAATGAATTCCCGGAAGTTTTCCTCGAAGGGGAAGCGAAGGTTGCGTACGAGGCAGATCTCTGGAGTGAAACGCTGAAGTAGACGCGGCGTCTCGCCGCGTTCGACTCCCCGCCAGGCAACGCGGCGGGACGCCGCGTCTACAGTTTGGGACTCAGCTTCTGGAGGAGTGCGTCTTTTGACATTGCCCCCACCAAAGTTTCCACGGGTTTTCCCTTCTTAAATAGCATCATGGTGGGAATGCTTCGAATATTGAACTGACCGGCGGTTGCGGGATTTTGATCGACGTTCATTTTGAGGATTTTGATCTGCCCTGCTTTTTCACGCGCCAGTTCTTCCAATGCCGGTGCGGTCATGCGGCATGGCCCGCACCATTCGGCCCAAAAATCCACCAACACGGGGATGGTGGTTTCGAGTTCTCTTCTAAAACTGATATCCGTGCCGGCGACAACCCAGGGCAAAGAATTTTCGCATTGACCGCAAACAGGAACCTGATCCGGCGGTGGAGTCTTGATCCGGTTTTTCGCGCCACAGTTCGCACAGACGGTGATTGAATCCTCCATGTAAACCCTCCCAAACAAAATTATATCACCGCAGAGACGCAGAGCGCGCAAAGGGCGCAGAGAAATATATTAAGATCTCTGCGTTCTCGGCGTCCTCTGCGTCTCTGCGGTGAGTTTATTTTCGGAATAGGTTTCGGATAAAAAACGAAATGTTTGCGGGGCGCTCGGCGAGCCGCCTCATGAAGTAAGGAAACCAGTATTCCCCGTACGGAATATAAACGCGAACATTATATCCTTCCTGTGCAAGCCGGCGCTGGAGATCGCGGCGTATGCCGAACAACATTTGAAACTCAAACTGGTCCCTTCGGATATCCTGCGTTCGGGCAAATTCTTTAACCGCCTGGATGATGGATTCGTCGTGGGTGGCAATTGCGTTGCAGGTGTCGCTTTGCAACAGAATCTTTGCAAGCTTCAGAAAATTCGCATCCGTGTCTTTCTTCCTCCGAAACGCCACAGCCTCAGGCTCAAGATAGGCGCCTTTTACCAGCCGCAACCGGATTTTTTTCTCCAGCATTCTGAGGGCGTCCTGTTCGCTCCTGTATAGATATGCCTGGATTACCGTCCCGACATTTTCGAAGCTCTGGTGGATCCGATCCACCAGAGCAAGCGTCTGCTGGGTGTGATGACTATTCTCCATATCGACTCTTACGAAATTGCTCATGCTCCGGGCATGAGCCACGATCTGACGGAGATTTTGGGCGCAAAATTCCGGATCCAGATCTAGGCCGAGCTGGGTCAGTTTCACCGATACATTGCAGTCCACCTTCTCGACATGAATCCTGTCGAAAATCCCGAGAACGTCCTGGACAGCTTTGCCGGCATCTTCCCGGGAATATGTATTTTCGCCAAGCAAGTCCAATGAGCAGGCTGCGCTGTTTTTGTTAACGTCCCGGACGGCCCCTATGGCTTCGTCAAGAGTCTCCCCCGCGATAAAACGCAAGGCGGCAGAGCGAAAAGGCTTGCATTTTATAGCGAAATTCCTAAAACCTATGCTTTGTGCGAGGAAGAGAAGGAGAGCGCGCATTGGATACCCCCCACGCATTCTGCCAGATGACGATGATAAATTGTATCAGATATCAGGCATATTGTGCCCTTTGTGCGTTGACGGAAATGGAATCCCGGAATAATATCGAGGTGAGATGATAGTCCCACTTTTCCCCTTGCCTAATGTGGTTTTGTTTCCCAAAACACCCATGCCCCTATATATTTTCGAGGAGAGATACCGGACAATGGTCCGGGAGGCACTTGCCGGGAATAGAGAACTGGTGATAGCGCTGTTGCGTTCAGGATATGAGTCGAGTTATGCAGGCATTTCTGCCGTCCATACTATCGCCTGCCTTGGCAGGATCGAAACCTATGAAGAACTTGAGGACGGGAAATACAATATCGTCGTTGTCGGCATTCACCGGGTGCGCCTCTTACATGAAGTCCAGCACTCCCCTTACCGATTGGTGGAAGTGGAGAAATTGGAAGAGGAAACGCCGGGCGAGCGATCAGTCGAAGCCATCGAACAGCACAACCATTTGGGAGGCCTTTTCGCCAGATTCACCGAACTGGCCACCGGCATCAAACAGCAGGCATTGGAACTGATGCCTCAACTGGATTTAGAATCTCTGGTCAACATGGTCGCCATGACCCTCAATCTTCCGATAGAGCAAAAGCAGTCATTGCTGGAAATCGGCGAGACGTCCGGTCGATGCGAAGTTCTCATACCCATTCTTCAGCAACAGCTTGAAACGCTTGTCATGGTGCGTAAATTTGAGCACATCAAGCCTGAAAATCCCAACTTGAATTAAGGGCCTCTCAATGAATAAAGGTTGCATTTTGGCGCGAGCGCCGGGCGGGCAGATGCGAGGCGCCGCGATGCAGGCGATGCGGTGTCATCGTCGAGGAGCGGCAACGAAGCAGATGCCCATCCGCCGCCGCGCCCCCGAGGCCCGCTGGCGTTGCTGCTTGCTCCTTACATGCAACCCGGCATGGCTGATCCTCCGGGCTCAGTTCTCGTCGCTCGCGCCTGGCCGCCGCGCCTGGGGGCCCGCAGCAAAATGTAACCTTTATTCATTACCAGGCCCTAAGGGCGCCGCAGGACAGAAATATGCAAATCCCTAAGGGGCTGAAAGGAAAATATCCTGCTTATCCGGCTGCCCCGATATCCAATGTCCGGGACATGTTCCTGAAAACTGTGCAGAAGTATCCGGACAAAATCGCCCTGCAGTACAAAAAAGGAGGGTTCTGGAAACCAATAACATATAGGGAACTGAGTGTTGAAATGGAATGGACCGCATGCGGACTGGCCGCCGTTGGACTGAAGCCGGGAGATAAACTGGCTATCGTCGGCGACAACCGGCCGGAGTGGGCTGTCAGCTATCTTGCAGCCGCATGCACAGGAATCATCTGCATCCCGATGGATAAAGATTTAAGGGAAACTGAGATTTTCAACATTCTCCGCCTTTCGGGCGCACAGGCGATAATTTGCGACCACAAACATATTGAAAGCATCCTGGAGCTGCAGAAGAAACTTCCTGATCTTGCAGTTGTCATCAACATGGATGAAACACGACAGATTGGTGAAGTCGCATTCTTTGAGGATGTGCAGCGCCTGGGTCGGGAACGCATCGAATCAGGGCAAAAGGACTTTGAGGAGCGCGCCGTTTCGGCGGATTCTCTCCTGTCCATACTTTTTACTTCCGGGACAATGGGCAATTCCAAAGGGGTGATGCTGACTCACGGCAATGTTGTATCGAACCTGATCGATGCTGCGAAGTGGGTAGATCTGCGGACGCAGGACCGGTTCTTGTCTGTCCTTCCCCTGCATCATAGCTATGAATGCACCGACGGGTTTCTGCTGCCGATTTATTTGGGTGCAACCATTTCCTTTGCGGAAAACCTGCGGAGAATTCCGGAGAACCTGGCTGAAACGCATTCCACCGCCATGCTTGGTGTTCCCATTCTCTGGCATGCCATTTACAAAAAGATCGAGACGGCGATGTCTGAAAAGGGCATGTGGAAAGTCGACATTGCCAAAAAACTGGCTGCATTCTCGGAAACATTCTTCAGGATTAATATTCGCCGGCTTCTGTTTTCAAAAGTACATGAGAAATTCGGCGGCTCTCTCCGCATCCTGGTTTCAGGAGGAGCTGCCATCGAACCAGCCATTGCCAGGGGTTTCCGTGAACTGGGCATAGATTTTCTTCAGGGATATGGTTTGACTGAATCAGCACCGATTATTGCTGTAAACAGGAACCGCGCTTTCAAGGATGCCGCTGCAGGATTGCCGCTTCCAAGCGTTGATGTCAAAATCGCCGAAGATGGCGAAATCCTGGCGCGTGGGCCCAATATCATGAAAGGATATTACAACAACCCGGAAGGCACGCGAGAAGCCCTGGAAGACGGCTGGCTCCACACGGGCGACCTGGGATATTTTGACGCCGATGGATTCCTGTTCATTCATGGCCGGAAAAAATCGGTGATCGTCACGCCCGCGGGAAAGAAGATTTACCCCGAAGAAGTTGAAGCGGAAATTTTGAAATCCCCGCTTATATCCGAGTGTATAGTCTGGGGACAGACAACAGACGATCCTGGCTGCGAGCCTGTCATTGAAGCTATTGTTGTTCCAAACCGGGAACAACTCATCACTCACGGACTCGAAAAAGAAGAAAATTATAACGCCGCCCGCGTAGAGATTTTGCTTCATAAAGAGGTAAAGGAGCGCTGCCATCACCTGGCTCCCTACAAGAAAGTTGCAAAACTCACGGTGCGCCATGAGGAATTGGAAAAAACCACCACCCGTAAGGTGAAGCGCTATCTTTATACAGGCGCCGCATCCGCTGATTAGACCGTAGAAGCCGGAAGCCAGAAGAACTTTAAGGAGCAGTGTTGGAATGGCCGATCAGGAAATTTCTCGCGTTGCGCTGATTTCAGGAGGTGTTCGGGGCATTGGCCGGGCCATTGCCTTGAAGCTGGCGGGCCAAGGCTGGACAGTTGCCGCCTGTTACCTGAAGAGTGACAATGCGGCTGCTCAGCTGGAATCTGAAATGCACGCGAAAGGCGCGCAGACGATGGTTGTGCGCGCCGATGTTTCGGACCCGGCTGCTGCGGAAAACCTGGTTCGCCAGGTTGAAGAAAAATATGGCCGGATAGATGCGCTCGTCAATTGTGTCGGTTCTTATCATCGCGTCGACCTGATGCAGGAGAGCGTGGAGGGGTGGCGCTCCATGTTCGACACCAATCTCCACCCGGTTTTTTATTTGAGCCGTGCGGCAACGCCCGGCATGATCCGGCGGGAATGGGGACGCATCATCAACTTCAGTATGGTAAACGCCGACCAGATGACAGGCCAGCCCTTTGTTACCGCGCATTATATTGCAAAGATCGGAGTGATTGTTTTGACCCGATCCCTGGCCAAGGCACTTGCACCACACGGCATTACTGCGAATACGATTTCCCCGGGTTTTATTGAGACCGGAAGTGTGTCCCCGGAAGTGCTCGCCAGTTCTTTTCAGAACATTCCGGCGGGCTACATAGGCGCTCCGGAAGATGCTGTCGGGGCCGTCTGCTACCTGCTTTCCGACGAAGCCCGGTACGTGAATGGGACCAACATTCATGTAAGCGGCGCCTGGGGCGTATAATTCGAGCCTTTGAGTCTCGGAGCCTTAGTGTTACTTTACTGTAACAATTATTTAAAAACAGGCGGGGAAAATGATATCCGTCGAAGAAATCCGGGCAAGGTTGTCTCCCCTCACGAATGGTGTGGCCCTGAGACTGATTGTGCTTTTCGGCTCTGCCGCCTCAGGGAAGGTGCACTGCCAGAGTGACATCGACCTTGGATTTCTCTACGACGGAAAGGTGGATGTCCTGTCTCTCACCAACGAGATTCTGCGGCTTCTCAATACGGACCAGGTTGATGTAGTAGATCTTCGCAGGACAAGCCCGCTCCTTAAGTTTTCCATTGCCAGGAACGGCATTCCTCTTTACGAGAGGAGACCCGGCCTGTTCAGCGAATTTTGCTCGCTGGCGTTTCGGAGGTACGTGGATACGAAAAAGCTGCGTGACGCCAGAGCGCAAGAAATAAAGCAGTTCCTTGAATCGAGAGGGCTGGCATGAGTCCTCTCGATGTGGAGATAGTGCAACGGAAACTGGCGGTGATTGTCGAGAACCTTCAAGCGCTCGTGCCCATTCAGGAGATGAGCCGGGAGAAATACATCGGAGACCTCTACAGGAGAAAAGCCACCGAGCGAATGCTTCAGGAACTGATCGAGGCAGCTATAGACATCAACACTTACATCATCGTTCAGACCGGCGGCGGCGCGCCGGATGATTACTACGAAAGTTTCATAAAGACAGGCGAGCATGGAATTCTCTCACCGCAGCTTGCCGAAAAGCTCGCACCGTCGACCGGCCTAAGAAACAGGCTGGTGCATGAATACGATGTACTCGACCACGACATCGTGCGTGCTTCGGTCGATCTTGTGGAAGAACTCTATCCGAAATATGTGAAGGAGATAGTAGCGTATATTTCGCGATAGGGATAATTTCTTTCAAAAGTAAATCCGTCCTGCACTTTCCTTCCGTTTACGCCGCCGCGTGTGCTTTCACCTCACGGTCGAGCCGTTTGGCAAGCGTATCGTTGGTCACATCCAGATCGTAATCCATTTGGAGGCCCAGCCAGAACTGCGGCGACATGCTGAAATATCGGCCCAGACGCAGCGCTGTATCGGCCGTGATCCTGCGCTTGCCCAGGACAATCTCATTGATGCGGCGCGGTGGCACGCTAATATCCAGGGCCAGGCGATTCCGACTCAGACTCATGGGTTTGAGGAATTCTTCCAGCAACACTTCACCGGGATGTACAGGCTTGAATTCTTTCTTAGCCATGATTTTCCTCCTTAATGGTAATCCACAATTTCCACATTGTAATCCGCGGATTCCGCGTCCTGCTTGATGTAAACCATAGTTTTCAGCTTAACCTCAGGACTCCTGATCCCTACCCGTAATTTGGGGCTAATACGGATTCAGTTGTGATACCAGATGTGTCCCGTAGGGACACCGTGATCCTAGCCCGGCACTTCAGTGCCGGGACCTATAGATAACAACATTCCTAGTCCCGTAGGGACGGCTGAGCTATCGATCCTCTCTGGCTTCAATCGTCCCTACGGGACTCCTCGCATATTCAATTCCTAACCCCGGCACTGAAGTGCCGGGCTATTTTCATAGCGTCCCGCTGGGACGCATTTGCGGATCCGATCAAAATCTTCCGGATCAGGAGTCCTGAACCTAATGGCATACTCTGATGCATATGATATAATGCCACGTTGTGATGATTTTGGAGGCATCAATGAGAACCACACTGGCTATCGATGAAGTCCTCTTGGAAGAAGCCAAGGCTTTGTCTGAGCTGAAGACCAAGAAAGCTGTCGTTGAAAAAGCGCTCGAAGAATTCATCAGGAAAAGAAAAGCGCGAAAAATCCTGAATCTTGAAGGCAAAATAGATCTCGCCTTCAGTGTCGAGGAGTTAATAGGACGCAGGAGGAGAGATGTTCCTAATCGATAGTTCCGCCTGGATCGAATACCTGCGTCCCGCCGGATCTCCCAGAGCGAAGGAAAGAGTTAGAGAGATCCTTCGAATGAACGCCGGTGCAAGCTGCGGAATAGTAGCAGTGGAAATTTTGCGGGGAGTCAGGAACGAGAGGGATTTCCAGGTTCTCGGTGAAGCACTTACGGCGCTTGAGCCGCTGCCAATCGACAACGAGGTGATTGACAGAGCAGCAAGATGGGGCTACCTGCTGGACAGGAAGGGAAAATCAATCTCCACAACGGATCTGCTCATTGCCTCAGCGGCACACGGCAGGGCATGTCTTGTACACATAGATCGGGATTTTGAGCAGCTGTCCGCTGTCGCACATCTGGAGCAAGAGAAGATTGATGTGTAATCGGGGCCAGGCATGACCTTCACTGCAACAACGACACCAAATCGGAAAAGAGCGCAAAAGCAGTTTGGTCGACGGTCGGATTGTTTTCGATGATTGCCAGTTCGCGCATGTTGTCCGTATTCAAGACCAGGATATTGCTGAGACCTCGTATTGAGGCGAGCGGATCGAAGATTTCTAGTTCCTGCAGTTCCACTTTTCCAATGACCCTGCCGCCCTGGCGATAAGCTCTTGCCACAAGCCTGAGCCGTCGATCGCGGCGCAAGGCTGCCCGCACAACCCGGCCGGTTTCTTCGGAAATCCCGTGCCTTTCAATATCCTTTGGTTTGACACGTGCTCCCATCAGCGCCTGGATCAGGACAGAGAGTTTCGCCGCCGAATCCCATCCTTCCAGGTCCAAACTTGGATCAGCCTCGGCCAGCCCGACATTCCGGGCATATTCCAGCGCCGATTCGAACGAGGTTCCCTGTTCCATCTGGGTGAGAATGTAGTTCGTGGTGCTGTTGAGAATGCCGCGCAGAGATTTAATGCGCGTCGCCGGCAGGTTCAGGCGAACCATGTTGAAAATCGGTGCGCCATCCATCACCGTCCCCTCGTACAGGAACTTGACGCCGCGAAGCCTTGCCAGTTTTGTGAGCTGGAGGAAGTGCGTGGCTACCGGCCCTTTGTTTGTTGTAACCACGTGGAGGCCCGCGCCGAGCGCCTCACGGATGTATGTGGCCGCCGGTCCTCCGCTGAGGTCGAGCACGCTCATTTCGAAAAGGACATCGGCGCCGCACTGGCGAATGAAATCGGTCTGTGAACTGCAGGCAGGTCCTTCATTGAAATGGTCCAGATTGGAGTGCCTTTTCCATGAGCCCAGAATTTTTTTAATCGGCAGGCCTTCATGATTGATTGAGGTGCCATGGTTCTTGGTTGAAATGCCTGTGATTTTCCACTCGAGGCTGAATTCTTTGAGCAGCCACTTCTTTCGGTCTATCAAAAGCCTCGCAAAAGCGCGGCCGACGTGTCCAAATCCGATGAAAGCGAAATTTATCTGTCGAGGTTCCTGTTCCATCCGTGCATCCCAATATGAATCTTCGCATATTACAACCAAAAGCCACAGATTCCACAGATTTTAAATTATTTTTGAATCTGCGAAATCCGCGGAATCCGAGGTATGTTTTATTGCTTGATTTTCACCTTTTATTCACCTATTTTGGTGGGCATGATCATTGTAGGGACGTGCGGATTTCAACATCGCGATTGGACTCCGGTGCTTTATCCGGAGGGACTGGATCCAGCCTGCTGGTTACGCTACTACAGCCGGCGGTTCGGGTGTTGCGAACTGGGTTTTACCTGTTACAGGATCCCGGAAGTTTATTCAATTCAAGAAATTGCTGATGAAACGCAGGGGGCGGTTCAGTTTGTTTTCCGCGTTCCTTCCAAATTGACGGAAGCGCGTCCGGACAATTCCGGTTTGGCGCAAAGATTCGCTGCATCCCTGTGGCCGTTGAAGGATGCGGGTTCTTTAGCCGGTGCTTTGGCTCAGTTCTCACCGGAATTCGGGTTTATGCGAGAAAATTTCGACAGGCTGTGCCTCCTTCGTGATTCTCTTGAAGGAATCCCCCTGATTGCGGAATTCGGCTGTCCTGATTGGCTCTGTACCCGGGCGGCGAAACACCTGTCGGCGGCGCGAATAGCGCTTGCCTGCATCGACGGTGGGACCAGCCTGAAAGAAAAAACTTTTTTCTGTTCTACCGCCGGGGTGGCGTATGTCCGGTTTCAAGGACGAAACCAGTCGAAGTGGGTTAAGGGAGACGGATCCGTTCAGCACAATTATCTGTACAGCCGCGCAGAACTCGCAGCAGCAATTCCGGAGATCCGCCGGCTCGAACAGGAGAGCGAGCGCGTGCTGGTATTCATGAACAACCACTGGCGGGGGCAGGCAATCATGAACGCGCGCATGCTCCTGGAACTTATCAATTGACGATTTACGATTGTCGATTGACGATTAAACTACCCCAGCCAATGGTTTTCAATCGTCAATTAATTAGGATGTCAAATTGTGGTTGAGGCTTTTTTCAAAAGACGACCCCGATACCGACCCCGACCCCGACGCCGAAAAAGCGCAGGGGTGCACTGGGCATTGAATACGAGAAACATGATGTTGATCACATCTATAACAAACCCACTAAATGAAACATCAACCAGAAACCATCGGGGTCGGGGTCGGTATCGGTATCGGTATCGGCTTTTATGCAACAAAACTGATTTTGAAACAAATCGGCAGGGGAATTAATAAATTAGCATATCGTCAATCGTCAATCGTCAATCGTAAATGTTTATGCGGCAGATCATTCATTTAACAGTCGCGGCGTTCCCGATAGCTGTGGAACGGGTGATTCATCCCGAATTGAGGCTCCGGCCGGTCGTGATAGCTCCGCCCGGTTCGGTTCGTTCCGTTGTAACGGCTCTTTCTTCAGAAGCCCGGGATGCCGGTGTCCGCAGAGGCATGGCTCTTGCAAAGGCAGTGAAGTACTGCAGAAACCTGATTGTCCTGCCGCCCAACGAGCCGCTGTACGCCCGGGCGTCCCGAGCGATACATCGAGTGTTGGAGGAGTTTTCTCCCGTTTTGGAGCCTTCAGGTTACGGTCACGCATATCTGGATATTACAGGCACAATGCGGCTTTTCGGACCGGCACGAGACACGGCCTGGAATGCACAAAAGGAAATTCGCCGTCAGGTCCACCTGGAGGCCTCGCTCGGCGTCGCCTCCAACAAGATGGTAAGCCGGATCGCGTCTGAAGTAACCATGCCCGCCGGTTTGCAGGATGTCCCTTACGGGGATGAGTCTTCGTTTCTGTCTCCGCTGCCTGTGCGTTTGCTTCCCGGCGTCGGGTTTCAGACCGAAAAAGTGCTGGAGGACCTGAACCTCCGGATTATTCGCGATATCGCTGCAATGAAGCTGGAGCATTTGGCCCTGGCATTCGGCCGATTTGGATTCACTCTCCACCAGCATGCACTTGGAATAGATGGTACGCCTGTGCGGCCCGCCCGCGCTGTTCCGGCGGTTGAGCGGGAGCATATCCTGGCTGAGGACAGCAATGACTGCGAACTTTTGAAGAGGGTTCTTTCCAATATTTGCGATGATGCCGGTAAGGAGTTGCGGCAGCGGAGGCAATGCGCAGCCCAGATGGAACTTCGAATCCGCTTTGCAGACAGCCAGGGAAAAGGGCGCAGCATAAAAATAACTCCTCCTGCGCAGTCTTCCATAGTTCTATACGGGCGAGCCCTGTCCGTCTTAAATCTCCTTTTGAGCCGTCGCACACGGGTCCGAAGCATGCATTTGCGATTGACGGACCTTTCGGCGGGCCTGGTTCAGATGGAACTTTTCGCGGATCCGCGTCTTGAGCGTCGATTGAAGTTGGAGTCTGCTCTCGATCAGCTGCGCAGCCGTGGGCTTTCAGCAATCAGCAATCAGCAATATTTCTAGGAGTTAATTAAAATGCCAAAAATTTCAAGCATTTTTCATTACTACTTGCAATGAACTAATACCAAGATCCTGCTGACAGCTGATTGCTGACAGCTGATTGCTTAGAGACCATGTTCATCCATCTGCACGTGCATTCGAACTACTCCTTCTGCCGCGGGGCGAACAAAATCGAAACCCTGGTTGATGCAGCTCTGGCTCGCGGCATGCCTGCGATGGCTTTGACGGACATCAACGGGGTATACGGCCTGATCTGGTTCCTTCAGTATGCGGCCGAGCGCGGCCTGCGTCCGATCGTGGGCGCCGAGGTTCGGACAAAGACTGAGCGAGCGACTCTCCTCGTCCGCAACCGGGAAGGATACGAAACTCTCTGCCGCATCATATCCCGGCGCCAGTTTGAACCGGACTTCCGCCTCGACAAAACGCTGCTCGAAAATCGTGAAAACCTCATAGTGATCAGCGATCAGATCCCGCTGATGAAAGATCTCGGAATGCAGAATGGAACTTCAGGAATCTATCTGGAACTGAACGATCCCCAAACCGAGCCTCCTCTTTTGAGTTTTTCCAGGAGCAGCGGAATCCCGGTTGTGGCGACAAACGATGTCTATTTTGCCGACGCGTCCGACTACCCGATGCACCGGTTATTGCGTGCGATTGATCTGAACACGTCGCTTTCCCGGATCCCGGCGGACGAGTTGGCCAGCCAGGACCGCTGGCTGAAACCGGAAAAGGAGATGGCTCGAAGGTACCCTCATCTCGATAAAGCCATGGAGAATACGGAACTCATCGCGAGTGAGTGCTCGGCAGACATGCAAATCGGGAAGCTGGTATTCCCGTCGTTTGACGATTCCGGCTTCAATGCTTTTGATCGTCTGCAGGAAGCGTGCTATCGGGGTGCGGAATACCGCTATGGCGAACTCTCGGATTCGGTGCGGAAACGGTTGACGCACGAATTGGCTATCATCAAAGACAAAGGTTTCGCAGAGTATTTCCTGATCGTCCAGGACATAGTGCGGCAGTCGACCCGCACCTGCGGCCGCGGATCGGCGGCCGCAAGCCTTGTTTCATACTGCCTGGGAATAACCGATGTGGAGCCGATCACTCATAATCTGTTTTTCGAACGGTTTCTGAACGAAGGCCGGATGGATCCGCCCGACATCGATGTCGATTTCCCCTGGGACGAACGCGACAGAATATTCGATTACGTTTTTCGTAAATACGGAGTTGCCCGGGCGGCCATGATTTCCAATCATGTGGGATTTCGCACTCGGGCGGCCACCAGGGAAGTGGCCAAAGTCTATGGGCTTCCCGAGCAGGAGATCAAAGAGGTGACCCAGCGGATGGGCTATTATTGGGCACTGCACAACCTGGAAGACTCCATCAAGAACCATCCTATCTACAAGGATATTGAGCTGAAAGATCCCTGGCCCGAGATCATCCGTTCAGCCGTCAAACTGGAAGGCTATCCGCGCTACATGTCCGTCCATTGCGGCGGTATTGTCATCACGCCCGACCGGATCGATCGATATGTGCCGGTGGAGCCCGCGCCCAAAGGCATTCCGATCATTCAATGGGAGAAGGACCAGGCGGAGGATGCCGGCCTGATTAAAATCGATCTTTTGGGGAACCGCTCTCTTTCCGTGATTCGTGACGCCCTGACTGCAATAAAGGAAAATTATGGGATAGAAATCGACTACGGCAGATGGGATCCTACGACCGATGCCAAAACTCAGGAGTTGCTTCGCAGAGGGGACACGCTGGGCGTTTTCTATGTGGAGTCGCCCGCCAC
>JAHFUH010000516.1 GCA_023265215.1 Acidobacteriota bacterium | reverse complement strand
CGTCGGCCAGATGGCTGAAGCGAACGCTTGCAGCCGCAATCGTCTCGTCGGAAGGCTGCCCGCCGCTGGAGAGCCGGTTTAAATCGTCTCCTGCGAGCTGATTCAAACGCCAGACTCCTTCCACCAGGATTGACGTCACGGATTCCACGATACCCGGCAGGATGGATTGAGAAGGATTGGTGATGAGCTGCATCTTCACTGTTTCTCGGCCGAGCACCGCCTGGCTGAATCCTTTTGGGATAATCACCAGTGCCGAGCCGTCGCCGGAGTTGATGCGCCTCCTCCCTTCCTGCAGCGGCACCTGCTGTACGGTGAATATCTCGCCAAGCTTGTCCTGTGTGTAGATGTGAAGAATGAGCGCGCTGAGGAAGCTTTTGTCCTGATCGGCAATCATGACCAGCCCCTGGGGCTTCGGCTGCTCGCGGCCGAAAAATGCGGCCAGAAGAAGGCCGACCATCAGTGGAGTGCCGATCCAGGTCACCAGTGTTAGCGGGTCGTGGCGCATCCGGCGGAGATCTTTGAGCGCCGATAGAAAGAGGAAACGCATTGCTATTCCCTGAGCTCCTTGCCGGTGAGTTTGATGAACAGGCTCTCGAGACTGGATTGCGTGAGAGTCGCACCGCGAACATCCGCGCCCGCCGAGGCGAGCGCCGCAAAAACCGAAGGGAGGCGGCTGGAAGCATTGGGCGCGGACACGGTTGCCGAACCGTCGCCTACGTGCATGATCTCTATACCATCAAGTTGCGAGAGCGCTTTGCGGACCGCTTCAATGTCCCAGGCGCCGGTAAGCCGAAGCAGGTCGCGTTCGCCCATCATGGCGCGCAGCTCGGCCAACGTTCCCTGCGCAATGAGTCTTCCGTGATCCATGATGGCGAGACGATCGCAGAGCGATTCGGCCTCCTCCATGTAGTGCGTTGTGTAGAGCACGCACGTGCCGGCTTTCGCCTCTTCCCGGATCAAGTCCAGCAGCCGGACGCGGCTCTGTGGATCCACGCCGACGGTTGGTTCGTCGAGCAGAAGGATTTTGGGTTTGTGGACCAGGCCGCAGGCGAAATTGAGACGGCGTTTCATGCCGCCGGAATAGCGCTTGATGACTTCCTTCGCGCGATCCTGAAGGCCGGTGAGTTCCAGAACTTTCGCGATGCGCTGTTTCAGCTCGGACCCGCGCAGTCCCTGCGCCCCGCCCCAGTATTCGAGGTTTTCAATCGCGGTGAGGTCGTCATACATCGCCAGCTCTTGTGGAACGACCCCGATCGAACGGCGAGCTGCCGTTCCCTCGCGGACCACATCGTGTCCATCCACCAGAATCCGGCCGGCAGTGGGCGTTAAAAGACTGGAGATGCATCCGATGCTAGTGGTCTTGCCTGCGCCATTGGGTCCCAGTAATCCGAAGATTTCGCCGGCGTGCGTCGTGAAAGTGGCATCGTCAACGGCGTTGATTTCGTTGAACGTCTTGCGCAGGTGTTCGACTTTGATCATAGCCTTATCCGCACCAGTAAATTTGTTTGTGAGAATACTACAATAGATAAATTTGCGTTCAATGTATTCTTTAGCCGCTGACTTATGCTGACAAGCGCTGTTAATATGGTTTCAATATTAGTAACCATGAGACAGGAAGGGGGAGCAATATGGGCAAAATTATCATCACCTTGATCCTGGGGATCTCGGCGGTTATGGCAGGACAAGATCCTTCAAAGGCTCCGTCTGCCAAAAAACCGTCGGATCCTCAATTCAAGGTGCTTAATCCTTGGGCAGAAGCGGATCCGATCCCGCCTCGTGCAATTTCGCCAAGATTAAATACGCTGGCAGGAAAGAAAATTGGATTGTTCGCCAATTTCAAGCGCGCCTCCAGGCCAATACTGGCATCTGTGGAAAAGCGGCTGAAGGCAATGTATCCAGATGCAGAAACCAGTTTCTTTGATTCCCGCGGAGCCAACGTGGTCGAGAGCGAGACAAAGAACCGCGAGGCATTCGCGGCTTGGGCGAAAGGAGTTGATGCGGCCATTCTAGCGGTGGGCGACTGAGGGTCCTGCACAAAGTTCCTCGTGTACAACGGCATTGCAGTCGAGGACTTTGGGAGGCCGGTCGTGCTACTGGCCAATAAGGGTTTTGTCATAGATGCCCGCTCAGCGGCGTCAAGCAGAGGCATGCCGGGAATAAGAATTCTCGGAACATCCGTGCCTTCTGAAACCAATGAAAAATCGGAGATTGAAGCCGGAGTCGCGGCGGCTATGGAAGGCATTGTCGCCGGGCTTACAAAACCGCTGACTGCAGAGGAGAAACAGCCGAAGCAGCGGCTAGAGAAACTGCCCAGGATTGCTTTCACCGGCAGTTACGAAGAAGTGAACCGCGTTTTTTACAAAAGCGGATGGACCGACGGTTTGCCGATTTCACCGCCGACCGAAAAAGCGGTGGCTGAAATGATGACCGGGACAGATTTGCCGGCCGATCATGTAGTGGCAAAAATAATACCGCGGCTGGGGAAAGCCACTGTTGAAAAGATTGCGATCAACGCAGTCATGGCGGGCGCTCTTCCCACGCACATGCCGGTTTTGATGGCAGCGGTGCAATCCCTGATGGATGCGCGATCAAGATTCGATACCTTCGGGGTGAGCACCGGCTCGTGGGCGCCGTTTTTTGTGATCAATGGGCCGATACGCAAAGATATCCACATTAATTGCAGTTCGGGCGCGCTAAGCCCCGGCGATATTGCCAATGCCGCAATTGGACGGGCTATTGGCTTAATTGCGAAAAATATCGGTGGCGCAAGAAAGGGCGTCGAAGACATGGGTGTCTTTGGCAACCCGGGCAAATACAGCCTGGTGCTTGGCGAATATGAAGAAGAAAGTCCTTGGGAGCCCCTGCACGTTGAGCGAGGCTTCAGGAAAGAAGACAGCACGTTGACCATGTTTCTGCCCAACACATATATCCAGACCATTCCGCGCGACACGAATGCGAAAGGCCTCGTTGAAACATATGCGAGCCTGAATCCAGGCATGTCCTGTCTGCTGGTGGTTCCATCGCACGCCAGAGTGCTATCCGACGAAGGGTGGACGAAGCAGAAGGTCCGGGACTACGTGTTGGCAAATTCGGCGCCGCCATTCCCGCCGGTACAGGGAGGCGAGGGCACCCCCGTGCAGCCGACGGCACAGAGCCGCGACGAGCTGATGATTGTGGTTGCAGGCGGACCCGGAGCCTGGATTGGACTGCTCCGGAGCGCGGGAGGGTGGGAAAACAGTTTCGTTACCAAGAAAATCGAGCTGCCCCGCAATTGGGACAAGCTTGTTGCTAAATACAAAAACATTGTCCCCGTTTACATGGGATACTAGGAGCCTGTCCGAGAATTAGGATGAGTCGCGCGCATGGGGCTTGTGGACCGATCTCAAGGTGACTGTCCAGTTGTCGACATCGAACTTTAGTAAGAGAAAGGATCTGCCAGTACGGCAGCTTGCGCAGAAGCGAAATAGGAGCTTGCCATTTTTTTTCTCTTTTCCGGTCGTCCCTCCGCCAACCCGTGCAAACAAAGCCGCATTGAGTTCATCGGCGGCAGCCGCACTGTCTTCAGGTCGGCGGTCGGAACTGGAAAAACTGGGTTGTTGGCAAGGTCGGCGACGACGGCTCCAGGCATGGCAAAGAGCTGTTCAGCGGACGGTCTCTTTAACGCAATCCGTATCGCTGATTCATGGTAATTCTCCTTTAGATGATTTGGTTGGTTGTTACGAACATCGTCGGCGCTTCACCGGCAATCTTCTCCGTAATGGATAAATCGGTCTCAGGTCGAAGACGATCGTTTCCACTTCTGAGAAAAGCGTCCTGGTTCCCAAAATATTATCTCGACGAAGAAAACAATCGTCTCGATCGCAAAGGACATCGCTCCGACAGCCGTGAAATCATCTCGACGTCAAAGACATCGGCAACACAACAAAGGCGATTGGCTTTATGTCAAAAACATCGGCAAAGGAACAAAGACAATCGGCAAGATCGAAAAATGCGTTGATTTTCGGCTTTGACAATCGTCTTCGTAGTTTTGCCGATTGTTTTATGTCGGAGCCGATCGTCAGAGTAACGAAAACAATTGTTTTTGAGCCTGAGACGATCTTTTCATGGCTAAGAAGATCGTCTTTGCGTCTTTGCCGATATCTTTGGCATAAAGCCGATCGTTTTTGTGTCGAAGCCGATTTTTTTGTCGCTTTGCCGATCGTCTTCGCCGCAAAGCCGATTGTTTTAAGGGTACGCAAAGCTTCGCCAGTCCCAAGCTGGTTGTTTTTGGAGCTCG
>JAHFUH010000515.1 GCA_023265215.1 Acidobacteriota bacterium | reverse complement strand
TTCGTCCTGGGCTCCGGGTTGGATGAAATCCATTTTTCGTCATGTAACGCCCGACAACATCTCGCAAGAGGAATTGGTCAACCAGCTCAACGAAGCCCTGAAGCTTCCGGGCGTTTCCAACGCGTGGACGATGCCGATCAAGGGCCGCATCGATATGCTGACCACCGGCATCCGTACTCCGGTTGGAATCAAAGTGTCCGGCGCAGATCTCAAGGTCATCGAAGATATTGGCTCGCAGGCGGAGAGACTTCTACCGCAGGTGAAAGGCACTCGCAACGTTTTCGCCGAACGCACCGGCGGCGGCTACTTTCTTGACTTTAAATGGAACCGCGATGAACTGGCTCGCTACGGACTCAGCATTGACGAAGCTCAAAGCTCGGTGCAGAACGCGATCGGCGGCGAAAACGTCACCACTACAATCGAAGGACGCGAACGCTACCCGGTGAACGTGCGCTACATGCGCGATTTCCGTGGAGATTTCGGAACGCTGGAACGCGTGCTTGTTCCCGCCTCCGGAGGACAGCGCCAGATTCCTCTGGGGCAATTGGCAACACTCTCAGCCGCCAGCGGCCCTTCCATGATCCGCAACGAAGACGGCTTACTCAGCGGCTACGTTTACGTCGACGTCACCGGGCGTGATCTCGAGGGATACGTTGAAGAAGCCAGAGGCTTGATTGCCCAGAAAATGAAGCTGCCTCCCGGCTACGCTCTTTTGTGGAGCGGGCAATACGAATCGATCGAGCGGGTCGCAAAGCGGCTCTGGATTATCGTGCCCCTCACTCTCTTATTGATTCTTCTCCTTCTATATCTGAACACTCGCTCGTTTACCAAAACGTTTATCGTCATGCTTGCGGTGCCTTTCTCGGCAATCGGCGCAATCTGGTTCCTTTACCTGCTCGGATACAACATGAGTATCGGAGTGTGGGTCGGATTGATAGCTCTGCTCGGTGTTGATGCCGAGACGGGCGTATTCATGCTGCTTTATCTCGATCTGGCCTACGAACGCGCCAGGAAAGACGGCCGTTTACGGAGCCTCGATGAACTCCGGTTGGCCATACGCGAAGGCGCAGCCCAGCGGATCCGGCCGAAGTTCATGACGGTTGCGACAACCTTCATCGGCTTGGTGCCGATCATGTGGGCAACAGGCGCCGGTGCGGATGTCATGAAACGGATTGCAGCACCGATGATTGGCGGTATTTTTACTTCATTTCTGCTGGAACTGCTGGTTTACCCGGCAGTATATGAAATCTGGAAGTGGCACTTCGAAGTCAAAAAAGCTTCCATGCAGCCTTCAACTCCTTAGCGGATTTTACGGATCAAACTACTCTTCAATCTGTTGAATCCGTGATAACAATCTTTCGCTTTCTTGTTATTTTGGCAAATTAATTTCCTGTATCGAGAGATGAGCTGCCCTGGGAGCGCCGGCGTCTCGCCGGCAAAAAGCAATGAATATCTGTTGACGTGGCGTTAAAACCAGCAAGCATTAGCCGGATTTGTCCGGAAATAATCGATAGAAGTTAATGGCTGACTGCGAGACGCCGGCGCTTCGGGGCGGCCTGCATATAGGGTACTGATTTGGTTGCGGCCGCCGGCCGGGCTGTGAAATCCGTGTTTTTTTGCTTTTCTTATGTTCGATCCGAACTGTCTCCTCCGCCAGGGCTGCTTATCAAAAGCCAATTAATGGATGATTACGCCGGAGACAACTGCTTCAAAGGCGCCGGCAGGAACCGATTTGAGTTGGTTTAGATCGGAATCATTCCAACGAGTATCTGTTGCGCCTGTGAAATACCAATCCGATCCGTTGTCGGCAAGGATCATTCCATACTTTTTCATTGCAATCAGGATAACCCTCGCTGCCCCGGTGAATCCTGCAATATCGTAATTAGCCTTTAAACGCACTCTCAATCCCATGGGAGGCGCAGCCGGATCTATGTTGCTGCTGGCATAGTGAGTGGCGGGGTGAATGAATGCTTTCTGCGTGGATTGAACCGTGAAGCGGATTGCATGATTAATCTGGCCTGCCGCGACTTCATCGTAGCGAACCAGGCCCGGCAAAATCGGCAAACCCGCAGCATCGGCCGAGGTCCAGTAATCCGGGCGCAGTTGATTGGAACTCAGGTTGAATACCGCACCAGCGCCGCTATGCCATCCCGGTCCGACGTAATGGGAGTCGTAGGTTTCATAGAGCATGCAGGAATCTTTTTGGAGAACCAATACATGCCTGTCGCCGGATGAAGCTGCGCCCCCTTCGATTGGGGCGTCCGGCGGTATGGGGTAAGGGCCGGGATCGCTTTCGTCCGCATAGTCAAATGCTACCGGAACTTCAGGCTGTGTTCCGGGAACAACGATAAAAGGGATCCCGTAACTTGGATTGGACCCGAAATCCGGATGAAGGAATTTCGTAGCGCCACTCATGTGCGCAATATAGTTCTGCGAGTTGGGATCCATAGGATCGTTGGATATATCCCTATTCCAGGAATTATCCGCAGGAAAAATCCGGCACCCGGAAATACTCGGCAGGCCGGGAACAGGAATTCCCAAAATGCGGTTTACTAAAAGCTGCAAATCGAGAACATCCCGGCGCCCATCCATGTTTAGATCCCCGTTGATCGAAGCGTCCGTGAGAATCGCATTCACCAATATCTGAAGATCCAAAACATTCACAGAACCGTCATGATTCAGATCATAATCAGGTGACTGGGCGTATAGAGGAAGAAAGCAACATACGCAGATGCCAATCACGGTTAAAATTCGAAATGCCCTCATACGTGCAATCTACAGCACGCAAACCCTTAAGTATGTGACACCACTCACAAGGATTCTTCTCCAGGCATTGCCACTCGATTGTCATTCTTTGTAGGGTTTGGAGAGTCCCGTAAAGTAGCCAAAGCCGGCGGACGATAAGAGAGCAGGAACGACTTCCAAGTCATTTAGTTGGAGTCTATGACCTGCCGATATCGCGGTCAAGCAGTCGGGTTGACGCGCAAGGCGATACGGAGGGATAGGGGAAGGCAAAACTTCGCCCGAGGCGAGAATGAAACGCGATCAAGCACTCCGAGTTTCCCATCTCCAGAATCAGGCTAATGCACTATCCGTTGCGCACCTATCCCTGAAGGAACAAAAAACAAAGCATGGAATATGCGGTTTGGCGGACTCACTAAACGCCTCTCCTTCCGATCCTAAGCGACACCGGAGGAGAGGTTTGTCACCAAGCCATGCCTAAAACATACGCGGCGCACCTGGATTGATTGCGACCTTATTTCAGAGACAGCTCAATGGAAAAACAAAAAACGAATTTGCCTGATCTTCTGCAACACCATTTGAAGTCCTGTCGAACGCTGCCTAGCGCTCCTGCAGTTGTGGTTCGCATTCTGGAGCTCTCTCGGGAAGGAGAGGCCTCCATTGATGAGATTGCTCAGGTTATAAGCCGGGATCCGGCACTGATCGCCAAATTGCTGCGGGTGTCTAATTCTGCCTTTTACGGAATCCGCTATGAGGTGACCACTATAAACCGCGCAATTTCCGTTCTCGGTATCAATACCACGCTTAGCCTCGCTCTGAGTTTTTCATTGGTGAAGCATTTGCGAAAATCGGACAGCAAGGGTTTCGACGCAAATGCCTACTGGCGGCGTTCGGCCATAGCGGCCGCAGCCGGCAGAGCATTGGCCGAATTGCTCAATAAAAGCATGCGCGAGGAGCTTTACCTTTCCGGGCTTCTGCAGGATATAGGCATGTTGGTGTTGAACGAGGCAATTCCTCAAGCATACGATCCATTGGTTGCCGCAGCAAAAGGAAGCCATCAGAAGCTGATAGAGTTGGAGCGGGAAAAGCTTGGTGTGGACCACGCCGCGGTGGGCGCCTGGTTACTCGAACTCTGGAATCTTCCTGAGAAATATCAGCTAGCCGTGAAGACAAGCCATGATCCAAAGATCATGGCTGAATCCGAAGGCAACATTTTCTGCCAGGCTACGTCCGTTGCCGGTGATATTGCAGAAATTTGGGTAAATCCCACGACCGCCACGAGTTTGGCCTGCGATTCGGCAATCGATCTCTTGAAGATAGCGCCGGAGAGGTTCGAGACCTTGCTCGGCGAAGTCGCGTCGGCTATTCCAGACGTCACTTCCGAATTGGACATCGACATTGGTAGCGAGGAAAAGGTGCGGCAGTTGCTGGAGCAGGCACATGAAGCTCTGGTTGTCCTAACGATGCAGGCTCAACAGCAAGTGCAGCAAATTCGAAACCTGTCCCGCCGCGACAGGCTTACCGCGGTCTACAATCG
>JAHFUH010000086.1 GCA_023265215.1 Acidobacteriota bacterium | reverse complement strand
TATACCGGATGTTTAACTACGATCGGATTGTTAAAAATAACGCATGTACGACGGCAAGCCTTCAGCTCCTGCTGACGGAGGAGGAGATGGGCTGGCAGGAGCAAGCATAGCCGGCGGTTCCTTTGGCTGGTAGCGCTCAACAGGCGCTCTGAATCCGCTCTGATTTGCCGCATTATTTGTGCCTGCTGCAAGACCTGGGTCAGCAGCGTCATTCCTTGGCGACTGAACCGCCTGGAATGATCCCTGCTGACCCCTGATCTGTGAAGATGTTGACTGGGGGATGGTGGAAGTGTCCATTCCCCGCCGAGTTGACGGCAGATTTTCATTCGCGGACTTCAATAACTGTTGAACCTGATAATCTGGCGCCCCTACCGACCAAGTAGCAGGAGCAATAGGCGCGAATATTTGGGAGATTACAAAGATCGTACCTGCAACGGCTGTTGCGGCGATCGCCCAATTGATTCCAGCTATTAAGCCATTCCTTCCCATAAAACTTTCCCAAAAACTCTGCGCGCTGACAGAAACTGGCTTTCTGCGGAACTTATCGTTCCGCAGAAAGCCAGGCGAAGTCAAATTACGAAGATGCTTACTGAACCTTCGACAAAGGTGCAGTACCGGTGAATACGGTGCCGGCAACGTTGAACGTTTGGGCATAACCCGTAACACCACCGGTTACAAAACCAGAAGTCGACGGTGCGTAAACAGTGATTTCAACCGCAACGTTGAAGCTGCCATCAGGTCCGGCCAAGTCTGCTGCCACCGCGCCAGAGGCCGTAATAACATCCTCAAGCCGAATGGTCATACCTGAAACAGCACCAAGCGTCTTTGACAACACTACAGTGCTGCCAAGCTGGACTGTAGGCGCAGTAACGTTGCTACTGATAGGAATCTGGAACATCCTAACGATGACTTGCGCGCTACCTGCAGACGTTTCATTAAAGATATAGAAGCGTGATTTCCAGGCGGCCGTGTTTGCATTCGACCAGTTGGACATCAACACGGATCCATTGATACCCCAATCGCTCAGCGTGGTGCTCGCCACGAGCGTGCTGTTTGGAGGTGAAACGACCTGGCCACTAATGACGTTGGCTACTACTACATTCAAAGTGCGAGTGGTCAGCACCGTCGTGCCGTCTACTATAATTCTCAAGGGGACGACAGCCGATGCGCCGGCTAACGGGAGAGCCGCATTGGTCGATGGTATGGTCAAAACCGTAGAATTGGCAGTCTGCTCAGCAGCTGTAACTGGATCTACAACCGGAGTCCCTAGCGGGCTCCAAACAAAGCTGGTGACGCCGTTCAAATTTCCTGCGTTACTAGACAACGTTAGGGTAATTGTATCTCCCGGAGCTATCACATAAAGCACACCCGTATTGCCGTAAAGACCAGCAACGAGATTGACAGTGACGGCTGCATCATTGTCCTGAAGCGTGGTGTCCGTTCCACCAAGAGCGCCGGCAACAAAATTCTTTCTAAGGCTGGTAGTTGAGACATCAATGACAGCCTTTGTCGGAGTTATAGAGGCCGTTACCCCATTAGCAGATTTAATCCAAGGATTTGCTGCTTGCGGTACCGAACCTGGGCCGTTATCAAATTCTATGCCACTATTTGCATCAAACGTCTGGACCTTTACAAAAGCGTTAGTGCCACCGACAACTCCGAGAGTATTCACTGCGGCACCATCTTTAAGTACCCAAGCAGCGGTTGCGATCTGAATAGTCGGCGCTGAGGTAGGGGCAGTGGTGACAAAACTGCACTGGTACTCAACAAAATTGGCACTAACCGCTCCACCCGCAAAGGGCGCGGCACCACAAGTAAAACCGGCACTGCCACCAGTGACGGACAATGTCACATTGGCGGTGGTCCCTGTTACAGCTGTACTAAACGTGAATGGGCTGGGCAGCGTTACAAACAGAAGAAAGGCTCCTCCAACCCCTTGAACTCTTGGAACGCCCATGGCTCTGGAAATATTGCCGATCGTTCCTGATGTCGGAATGGTATATACCTGAGCCACTTTGGTTGCTTGCGTCGCATAAGCTACCACGTCCGCCGTAGCAACACTCGTTACTCCAGCCGTTTGCGCGAAAGCGCTTCCCGCCAAAAGTAGGAAGGCCACGCCGGCGCAAAGAGCGAGGCTCATCAATCTGTTAAAATTCGAATTCTTCCATGACCTGCTAGAAACCATTGGGGTGACCTCCTTAAATTGTGTGGACCCGCGAAGAAATTCTGTAGTCATAAGAAATTCATTCAATTACTATCGTCTGCCAATTAGCACAGCGTTAAAGAATTCAGATTGGCAAAAACTTCATGAACGCTTCCCAATCAGACCCGCCGCTTGGCGCCTTTTGGCAGTCCTGGCGAAAACTGAAAATTACTTCGAATCTCTGACAATGGAAGGCGAACAGCGATCAGAAAATATATGCACTATACAATTTTGTCAAGAAAAAAAACTGATTTGGAACGGCATCGGCCGCTCGCAATAAAGCTCTTTCCTGACTATAGAATGCCGACAGCAGCAAGCCTTCATGGGACTGCATACTACTTCTCTTTAGTGTTAAAAAACAACAAATTTAAAATTTCGATTATTATTCGATTTCTGACTGTACGGATTATGATCTGGTCCATTTACGAATCCGGCCAGACTCAGGACCGCGGACTCAACTGCTCGCAGGGTGAATCCATTCTTCTTTTCGAACCCTTTCGAGCTTTGCATCAGTTTTTTCTTAGATTTGGCTGACTGAGGCGTCCGCATCCGCTCTTCCACTAACTCTCAACTGCTCCACAAATTGCCTGATAAACTATAAGATATATGATTTTGATATTTATGTACAACAGAAAAAACCTTATTTCCTGTTTTTTTTCAGCGGCTTTGCCAGGAAGTTAGTCTGCGCATTCCTGTCGTAATCTGAATGAAAGGAGGAATCGTAGATATCTTCCAGTTCCTTCCTCGTCCAAGGACCTTTCCCATTCAGGCTGTAAATTCCAAGCCCGCATTCATCCGTTAAAAGTTTGTAAATCTTTTGGGGCGTTGTCTTGTATTCGAGGTTGTGTATTTTGGCGTGCTCAAAAAGAATGCAGGGCTTATGGCTTTGGATAACTACCCGGGCTCCTTCCAGAACTTCGAGCTCGGCACCTTCCACATCTATTTTGATGAAATGAATGGGCAGGCCTCCGGGCAGCACGTCGTCAAGCCGCTTCAAATCAACTTCAATTATGTTCACTTCAGTATTTACCGGGTAGGGCTGTGTTTTAAGGCCGCTCCAGCCAGGGAGTTCCAGCGCGTGACAGAAACGGACGCGCCCGGTTCGATTTCCCAAAGCGCAGGAATAAATTTTCACCGCCGGGAAATCCTGTTTTAAGGCGGATGCGAGGGCAGGGAGCGGTTCGAAAGCAAAGTGGCTGCCATTGGGCGAAATCGCCAGGAACCGTTTAAGAAACACTCCATGATGCGCACCCACATCGACACAGTTGGAAGCCGGGGTTAGAACCATTCTCAGGATGTTGTCCGTGTCAGCTTCATCCCTTTGACCCCGGATGCCCCATTCGACATCGCGATCGCAGGATTTGGGTGTCATCTTTGTCGAGCGGAAATATTTCAGAATGTCCATAATCCCGCAATATACACGAGACAACTCACGAATGGCGATAAAATCCATGGGAGCGCCGGCGTTCCGCCGGCACACAGGTGCGCAAGCCAGGAATTTCCGAATTAGTCAAAAGCGCTGCAGCGACTTGTATGGTTTTTGGCGAGCAAATCTGGTAATTGTAATTTTTGCCGGCGAGACGCCGGCGCTCCCAGGACGGCTTAATTATCGATACGTTCTCCTGGCGCTGCTCCATCTCCATTCTTCCTTTTTCACCGCAAGGCCGGCTTTGACGGGATTGTTTTCCACATATTCCACAGCATTGGCAAGGTGTTCTGAATCCCTTATGAATCGATCATGATATTCACGAAACCAGAATTTCCCCGATCGGCTCAATATCTTATTGGCCTCGTGCGCGCTGTAGGACTTCCAAGAATGCAGTATTTCCGCTAAAGAATACTTTGCAAGAATTTCGATGATTGCATGAACGTGGTTGGGCATGACACACCAGGCGATAATTCGATACCGCTCGCTGTCATAATGTAGGATTGTCTGCTCCACAATCGCTGCAACATGTTCGTTGCGCAACCAACAAGCACCAAAACCTGCATCTTCATACTTCTCTATCTTCCTCCTGAGGGTCACTTGGCGAGGATCTTTCGCGATCATTCTTTTTGTCCATGCCAATTCCAGTTTCCATTGCTTTATCACCGATTCGGGAACTGCGTCTTCGAGGCGCAGAGTAATGGACTGCATCAAATCGGGCCGATCGAAATGAGGGATATAGCCACGTGAACGCCAGCCTGTATTCATAAACCTTTTTGTTTCATTACCGGCAAATCCATTTCATGAAATTTTCGTTTATGAAAGCCGGCGAGACGCTTAATGCCGCATAGTTTTGGGGACCTGGGAACGCCGGCGTCCCCGCCGGCACGTATTTACAACTACCAGATTTGCTCGCTAAAAAACCACACAGGTTCAGGACTCCTGATCCCTACCCGTAATTTGGGGCTAATACGGATTCAGTTGTAATACCAGATGTGTCCCGTAGGGACACCGTGATCCTAGCCCGGCACTTCAGTGTCGGGACCTACAGATAACAACATTCCTAGTCCCGTAGGGACGGCTGAGCTATCGATCCTCTCTGGCTTCAATCGTCCCTACGGGACTCCTCGCATATTCAATTCCTAACCCCGGCACTGAAGTGCCGGGCTATTTTCATAGCGTCCCGCTGGGACGCATTTGCGGATCCGATCAAAATCTTCCGGATCAGGAGTCCTGAGGTTGCTGCAGCTCTTTGATTAATTCGAAAATTCCCGATTTGCGCAGCTGTGTGCCGGCGGGACGCCGGCGCTCCCAGGAAAAACTCAGGCGGCATTTGAAGGACCGGCGGCGCGTCCACGACGAATTTCCCAGGGAAGACAAAGAAGCAGAAAAATCAGGGAAGAAACAAGTTCAAGCGAAAGCAAGTACCACGGCCAGGGACCCAAATAATCCAGCAAAGAGGCCCTCCAGGGCTTCCGGCACAAATACCCGTAGTTCCAGCCAAAAACCGCATCCAGAGTGCCGACAACCAATGCATAGCCGTTCAGCGCAATCATCATCCGCAAAATGCTTCTGCTGCGAGGCCTGAATTCACGGGCCGCAATCAGAAAAATTATCGAGATCAATGTCCCTCCGTGGCTCCAGAAGAACAAAATAAAATCCCACGAGGGGAAGCCCCGGGAGAGATCAGGGGTAAGGGTCGCCTGCAAAACGCCGCCCAATCCCAAGAAATAGGTTATTTCAATAATCAATTGATTGGGCCGAAAAAGCGCGATTATGCAGGAGATCAAAACCACGTTGCATAATTCCAGCGGCAGCGAATCCTGCCAGGACAGCGCATGCCCGGCCGCCTCCTGAAAGTAAAGAACTGCCGCGCAGCTCAACAGGAGAAACCCCAGGAACCGGCCCAGCCATTTACGCAACGAGAGCGAAATTCTACGTGCCACGTGCGCAACAACGACGCATAAACACCCGATCAAACCAATGGCAATAAGGTGCTGAGCGCTGAATGCATGGAAAGCAGGTTGTTCCATAAAAAACTTGACTCCGATACCGAAATGCCCGGTTAATGATCCTTATATTTAATATCTAATCTCGCCAGGACTTCGGACAGCTGCCGCTTTGGAGTTTTCTCGCGAACAAGATAAACACGCGAGAACTCAGGGCATTTCGATATGCCGGGATCCTTCGTCAAAAAAATTCTCCGTTCACCTTCAGATATTCGTACCATTTGCTCCAGCTGCCACGAACCTGAATCCAGAACGTCAAGCCCGAGTTTGCGAAGATAATTTCCCAGGCGAACTAAACTCGGCCCCATTAGAAACCGTGTTTGCCGCATTGACTTTTCACGCACGCGCACCAGTGAACTCACGTCCAACGATTCGAAGACGGGATAAACGCCGACAAAATCGCCTGCACACAAGCGATGCGAGAATTCAACAGAATCGCCATTGACGAGCACGAATTCCACTTCCGTGCGCGGCACGCCCAATGCCTGGAGCAGTTCTTCAATAGTAAGGATGCTATCCAGCGGACAGGCAAACCGGCACTTTCTTTTGAAGGCCGGCAGAAAATCGTTAAGCTCCGCGTACAGGCGCAAATAGATTTGATCGGGCATTGTCCATAATTATCCCTTACAATAATGCCGTTTTATGGATGATCGGGAAGCTGGACGGTAATGGTATGTTCGGCGCCCTTTCGGAGCACTTTCAAAATCATGCGCGCGCCCCAGTTGAGCGTCTGCAAATAGGCGGAAAAACTCGCGGCCTCTTTGATAGGTTTTTCGTCGATGGAAATAATGATGTCGCCAACAAGAATCCCGGCGAGTTCGGCAGGCGATTGTTCGCCCACTCCCACAACCAAAAGCCCTTCTTCCCTGGATGTTTTCAGTTCCTTGGCCAGATAGCGATTCAGCATTATCGTGTCCAGCCCTACAACAGGACGCGGCACGGGAAGGCTGGGAGGTTCCGGCAAATTGAACGCCAGCGTCTTCGGCATCTGCTGAGGCTTGAAGGACTCGATCACCGCAGCAACTGTCGCGGGTTTCCCGCTCCGCAGGATATCTAACTTAATCCGGGATTTTATCGGCGTCGATTCGACAAGCTGAATGAATTGAAAAGAGTCTTTTACCTGGTGACCGTTATAGCCAACGATTACATCGTTGGCAGACAAACCGGCTTTTTGCGCGGGACTGTCTTGACCGACATCTTCAACCTTGACTCCGTAACCTGCGGTGGGCGATTCCACAATGAATACGCCGAGCCACCCGACTTGAATATCCCCGCCTTTGCGGATGATTTTTTCCGCGGAGGAAAGGAGTTGCCCGATGGGATAAATAGAGGTTGTCGCATTGGACAGATCCTGGTTGGAAACAAATCCAAGCACGCGATGATCAGAATCGAGAATGGGTTGCCCGATATCCGGGAACGGCCTGTTCACCGTTATCATCCATCTTCCATTGTCCGGAGCCATCGGATTCGCGCCGGCAGAGACAACCCGCGCCTCGTGTAACTGCGAAAGCCCACGCCCTGCAACAACCGGCGCCATTACAACGGCGCCGTCCTTCACCTCACAATCGCTGCAGACCGGAGTCTCCTTGAGCTTGCCTTCCAGCAGCCGCACCACTGCCGCTCCGTTGTTCTGATCGATTCCGATCAATTGCCCTTTTCGCTTCTGACCTTCTCCGGAAATGACTTCGACACTTGTTTCCCGACCCTGGATATCAATCCACCGATAGCCAAGGAAAGCCATAATACAATCATGCCGGTCGAGAACTATTCCGGTTGAAGAAAACACCTGGATCAATATCGGGCTGTAATCTCGAAGCTGTTTCCCATTGATCTCGACCGTATCCACAGCGCCGCGGGTTCTGGTGGTAATAATCACGCGCACCAGGGCCGTGTCTGCAGGTTGTTTTGCATTCTCCCGGCTTTCGCGACCAACGGCCGATTGAGCCCCGGACAGAAGAATTCCCAAGGCGCAAACTACCACAAGCGGGATCCAACGATTGAAGTTTTTCCAGACCATGGCAAATCTAGTGGCTCACATTCCGGAGAAAATATTCTTCGGACGGTTGGCCATACTGCATTCGGATCTCTTTGGGCAAGGGCAGCCTTACAGTAACAGGACGTTTGTCCGGGCCCATCATGAGATATTCTATATAATCCGCCTCTTCTTGATCGGCAATCATTTCTTCTTGCTGCGCGATTTCAATCCGCTGAGGCACCGGAGCTTTTTTCTCTACGAACTTTGATTGCACGGTTTTATTCTCCCGGTTCTTTTCGAGAGAATCTTTGGCGATTACTTCAGAATTTTCTGCAGATTTTGGGGAAGGAGCAGCTTGCGGAATGGATGTTTGAAGAGGGTGTAATGTGCGGGTTAAGTAATGGAAGGATGAATAATTAAAAGCATAAAGCACGCCCAGCAGAAGCACGGCGCTGCCGGCGGAAGCCAGCGCCAGTTTCCGCCACGAAAACGGATCGAATCCATAAATCCACAGCCTGCGAAATAGGGAAAACCGGCGATTCAACTTACGCTTCCCGATCTCCTCCAACAGCGAATCTTCGAAATTTGCCGGCGCCTTGACCCGCTTGAGTTCGCAAGCCATCTGGCTAAGGCGTTGCGCGTCGGCCATCACCTTCCCGCAGCCGATACACTGCTGAGCGTGGCGCTCCACTCCAAAACGGCCCGGGAAATCAAGCCCATCTTCGAGATAGTCTTCCAAATTCCGGTGAAACGTGCGGCAATTCATGGCAATCGCCTAAACATAGCGCTCCAGCTTCCGCTGCAGCAATTCCCTTGCCCTGTGCAGCCGCGATTTGATGGTTCCGGCCGAACAGTTCAATACTTTCGCAATGGTATCGTAGGGCAGTTCCTGAACCTCTTTCATAATGAATGCGGTTCGATATTTTTCCGGCAGCGACCGGATCGCGTCTCCCAAGACCTGGCTGCTTTCTTTTCTCAGTATCTCGTCCCTGGGACCGCGCCGTAAGTCTGTTAGTTCGAATTCCGGACCTTCCTTATCGCTTGCGAACTGCCGTTTGCCCAAAACATTGCGATAAAACACCTGCCCCCGACGTTTTCGATAACGTATTTCATCGATGGCCAGATTCGTCGCGATCCTATAAATCCAGGTTGAGAACTGATACAGGTTGCTGTAGCGGTCAATATTCCGGTAGACCCTGAGAAAAGTCTCCTGGGATAAATCTATGGCAATGTCATAATCCCCGATCATCATGTTCAGGTAATTGGTGAGCGGATCCTTGTACTTGCAAACCAGCTGAGTGAACGCAGCATCGTTGCCGGAAATAAATTCTTTGACCAGGCTGTTATCGCTTGCGGGAACATCCTGAGTCAGTTCTGCCTTAAAACTGCTTATTTCTGCTGCTTCTCCCCGAACAACGGACGTCAATCTACTTTCCTCCAGGCATCCGTGATAAAGGTTAACCTCATCCTGATTAGCCACCCACAGATCCCAAATTACAATGTCTCTTAACGTAAATATAGGACTCAGGTTCCGCTTTATTTCATTTCCATCCAGTTATCTGCGACATTCAGGTCTACTTGCAGGGGTACAAGGAGCGATGCGGCGCCTTCCATTTCCCTTTGCACTAGCGCGCTCGTGCTTTCCACTTCCGCTTCCGGGACTTCAAGAACCAGTTCATCATGAACCTGCAACAGGATTTTAGCCGACAACTGCCTTTCCTGCAAAGCCCGATGTATCCGGATCATGGCAATCTTGACAATATCGGCCGCCGTCCCCTGGATCGGGCTATTGACCGCTGTTCGCTCGGCGAAATGCCGCAAGTTATAGTCTTTACTGTGAATATCTGGAATCGGGCGAAGGCGCCCGAAAAGAGTTTTAGCCTGCCCTGTTTGGCGCACCTCATCCAAAGTGCTATCCAGCCAGTTTCGGACACCGCTATAGCGTTTAAAATAGGCGTCAATGAAGGCTTGGGCGTTTTCCCTGGAAATTCCCAGAGTTTGCGAAAGACCAAAAGCAGAAAGACCGTAAACTATTCCAAAATTTATTACTTTAGCTCGGCGACGGCATTCAGCCGGATTCAATAGCTCCGCTTCGCTAAATACTTCGCGGGCAGTCCGATCGTGAATATCCTCTCCCGCAAGGAAGGCGTCAACCAGAACTTCGTCTCGGGAAAGGTGAGCCAGGATGCGCAACTCCACCTGGGAGTAGTCCGCCGAAATCAGCATATTGCCTTTCTCTGAAACGAACGCACCTCGGATCAGGCGTCCAAGCTCCGAGCGGATCGGGATGTTCTGCAGGTTGGGGTCCGAACTGGAAAGGCGTCCTGTTGCCGCGCCGGTCTGATTGAAAGAAGTATGCACTCTTCCTGTTTTAGGATTGATCAGGGCTGGAAGTGCATCCACATAGGTCGACTTGAGTTTAGAAATCTGCCGGTATTCGAGAATGAGCTTGGGCAGTTCGTAACTCTGCGCGAGTTCCTCCAGGACAGCCTGATCAGTGCTGTAACCCCCCGTTTTGCGAGTTTTCCTGACAATTGGGAGATTGAGTTTTTCGAAGAGTATTTCGCCAAGCTGCCTCGTGGAGTTGATGTTGAATTCCGTACCGGCCGCCTGGTAGATCTTGTTTGTAACCTCCAGCAACTGCTTTTCCATGCCGGAAGACATTTGCTGCAACATATTCCGATCGATCTTAATTCCCGTCTGCTCCATATCCGCCAGGACGGGCGCCAACGGAAGCTCTATTTCCTGATAAAGCTTGCGCAGACCGAGATAATCGAGACGTGGATTCAGCATTTCATACAGCCGATATACCGCGTCCAGTTGCTTGCAGAGATTGTCGCAAACCTTTTCCGGCTCCAGAAGCAGGGATGCCTGGCCGCTGTTTTTCTCATCGGAAAGCGAAATGTGCAGCTGGTCCAGAGCCCATCGCTTCAGCGAAAAATCGCCGGAGTTGGGCGAAGTCAAAAACGCCATCAGCATTACGTCATCAGGAGGCTGATCAATCCGGATCCCGCAAGCCTCATTGGAGAGAAGGAAAAGCTTGGAATCCCAGCAGATATTCCTCCCCTGATCGACAAGCCGCCGCCAGACCTGAGCCTGGACTTTGTCTTTGAGATCAAGCAGGACCGCATCGCCTGCACCGCCGCGAACACAGCCGATTCCAGCCGTCTTGCGGCCCAGCGCGCCTTCAATGTGCCCAATTTCGAAAAACAGGTTTTCACTTGCAGTCAAGCGATCCAGGAATTCTTCCGAACGGGCCAGATTGGCAAACCACTCCCCTTTCGCAGGTTCATGTTTTTCCTCATCGAGAAATTCCTCCATGAGGTTTTTGAATTCCATCTCGGAAAAAAGCTCAAAGGCGGATTTGCGATCCGGCTCGCATAGCACAAGAGCCGGGAGATCCAGCTCGATCGGCAGATCCTGCCGGAGAGTGACCAACTCCCGGCTCATCCGTATTTGATCCGAATTGTCGCGCAGACTTTCCTGGTAAGTCTTGCGCTTGACCTGCTGCCAGTTGGTCAAAACGGATTCCAGGCTTCCGAAAGTCTGGATCAGATCCTTCGCACCCTTTTCTCCGATACCCGGGGCCCCGGGTATATTGTCCGCAGTATCGCCCCAGAGGCTCAGGAGATCTATAACCTGATCAGGCCGCACACCCAATTTCTCCTGGACCTTCTTACTGTCTATGATCAGGTTGTCCTTCACCGTGTCGAGGACCCAAACATGATCGGAAACCAGCTGCAGCATGTCTTTGTCGCTCGTCACTACCACAGCCTCAATCCCCTGCTCAACGGCTTTCTTTGAAAGCGTTCCAATGACATCGTCCGCTTCATAGCCCGAAAAACTTATAACCGGGACGCAGAACGCGTCGCAAACCTTTTTGATATAAGGGATCTGCTGCACCAGGTCCGGAGGCATCGGTTTGCGGGTCGCCTTGTAAGCCTGAAATCTCTCATGCCGGACGGTAGGGCCTTCCAAATCCAGGGCAACGCCTACGTATTCCGGTTTCTGCTCCTTGATGAGCTTTCGCAGCATCGAGGTGAATCCATAGACGGCATTGGTGGGCAGGCCTTTGGAGTTGCTCAGATTGCGTATGGCATAGTACGCACGATAAATATGGGACATGCCGTCGATCAGAAAAAGACGTTTAGGATTCAATGAAATATTCCTTTAATGGTGGATATTAACATAAACCGCGGCTTAAATCGGGGTCGGGGTCGGTATCGAATGCAACGTTTCGACCCCGATACCGACCCCGATGATCCTGGTGTGTGTGAATAATTCAGCTTTTTCGATAGGCATCCAAAGTCCAGCAGTCCATCTCCTCATCATGGCGCAGGATGTATGCATCCCCATCGCTTGCGAGAATCCGGAAATAGCGGGCGGCAGGACTGAACCATTGATCCTCAATTTCCATGACCTCCAAAATCCGTTCCCCAAGGGTGAAGCGAATCGGACGCTGATCAGCCTTATACCCGGCATAGCATTCGACTCTAATTTCACTCATGTCGCTTGCTCCTGCTGCCGGCGCGGGGGTGACACGATTGATAAACCCGAACCAGTTGCTCCACTGAAACATGTGTATATTTCTGAGTAGTGGACAGGTTTTCATGGCCCAGCAATTCCTGGATCGCTCGAAGATCTGCTCCCGCACTCAGCAAATGCGTGGCAAAAGTGTGCCGGAGCGTGTGCGGATGAACACGCAATCTTTGGGCAAGCTGCCCGATGTAGCGCTCCACAATATCCCAGATACTTCTGCTGGTTAACCGCCCTCCTCTCAAGTTCAGGAAGACAGCCTCTACCGCGGCGACGCCTGCTTTGGAGGCAGGAGCTTTCTGTTTTCTCGCAAAATTCCCCCGCACCTGGAGGTAAGCATTCAGGGCCTCCGAGGCTCTCCTGCCAAACGGGACAATACGCTCCTTGCGTCCCTTTCCCACTACTCTGACAAGCTCCTCGCCAAGACTGACATCCCCAAGGTTGAGCCCCACCAATTCGCTAACCCGGAGGCCGGCGGCATAGAGCAATTCCAGAATGGCTCGATCCCGTTTGCCGCCGTCGGTGCCCATGTCCGGGGATTCCACAAGTTCCGTGACAGCATCGAGAGTCATAAAGTCAGGCAGGCGGCTTTCCTGCTTTGGCGATGCCACGATCTTCGCATAATTCACACGAATAGCCTGCTGTTGCGAAAGGTACTTCATAAAGGAACGCACTGTTGCCAGCTTCCGTGCCACCGATGATTTTCTATTGTTTTTCTGGTACAAAGCGCCAAGAAATTCGCGGATGGTGAGATTATCAATCTGATCCAGATCGGGCGCCGGGCGCTTCTCACCTTCAGGAGAACTCGTTAAATAGGACAAGAATTGCTGAAGGTCGGAAGCGTAGTTTCTCAAGGTGTGCGGAGAGGCGTTTCGCTGATAGCGAAGATAATCGAGATATTTCTCTATCCAGGAAGCCAACGTCTCTGTCATATTAAGCTTTCAGCAATCAGCAATCAGCAATCAGCAATCAGCAATCAGCCTTCAGCCTTCAGCCTTCAGCAATCAGCATTCACAAGCTGCGTTATCCATTGATCCATTAGGCGAAGCGCCTCCTGCGTCTGAATTCGATGCCTTTCCTTTTTATCCCTTATTCTCTGGACCGGCTCGGGCGCATCAAGAAGACCAAAAGTCATGTTTG
>JAHFUH010000514.1 GCA_023265215.1 Acidobacteriota bacterium | reverse complement strand
TACGAGGTGTAATCGGAAGTGCGAGTCATGCCGGTAGATGTGACGAATTAAATGAAGCGCCCTGGGAGCGCCGGCGTCTCGCCGGCAGACGCTGTTATATTGCAATTTCTGGACAAAATGCCTACGAAACGCTTCATGCATGTCTTTTATCACTGCTTGCCGCCGAGACGGCGGCGTTCCCAGGGCTGAATCCCCCAGGAAAGCATGACTCGCACTTCCAATTACACCCAGGGATACGCCAATTATTGAAAAATGAGTTGATTTCTGCACCTGGTCAGTAGCATATTGCTGAAATGAACGCGTTAGCACGCCATAAATTCTCCGGCTTCACCTGAGTCTAACCCCCCAGCGTCGGTTCGCCGTAACTTCCTAATAACATAATAATTTAATTTACGGAGATAGGAGATGCCCAGAGAAAGAGGGGATCTGTTGAAAGATCTCATGGATGCAGTATTCCTCATGAATGAGGACCTGGCGGTGAAAGCCGCCAAAGAAGTTGTAGCGGCCGGTTATGACGCCTATGACGCGATCAACAACGGACTGGTCGCCGGTATGAACAAGGCCGGCGTCCTGTATGAGAAGGAAGAATACTTTGTTCCAGAGCTGTTGATCTGTTCGGACGCTATGTATGCGGGTTTGGAAATACTTCGTCCCCACATCAAAACAGATACTGCAGTTGAGAAGCACAAAGTGGTTATTGGAGTTATGGAAGGAGACACGCACGACATCGGGAAAAATCTGGTGAAGATCATGATGGATGCCGCCGGATTTGAAATGTTCGATCTTGGAAGAAACGTGCCGCTGGCCAGCTTCGTGGAAAAGGCCAAGGAAGTCAATGCCGAGCTCATCTGCATGTCCACATTGATGACCACGACCATGGACGGCATGGCCACCGTTATCGAAATGCTCAAGGAGGAAGGAATCCGGAATTCCTTCAAGGTGATGGTCGGCGGAGGCCCCATTTCTCAGGGATTCGCTAAAAAGATAGGTGCAGACGGCTATGCCGACAATGCAACCAATGCTGTTGATATAGCCAAGAAGCTGGCAGCTAAGGGTGGATCCAGTCAAGGGAGGGCCAAATGAATACAATCACAATTCCAGCCGACACACAAACGCCACTTGAGCGGGTACTCTGTTATCTCAAAGGTGAAAAGCCGCAACGCGTTGCCTGCTTCCCATTGATACTCAACCACGCTGCGCGTGTTCTTGGAGTCTCGATCGGGAAATACAATCGCGATGGAAAGATTATGGGAAAGTCGCACGTGGCGGCTTTCCGGCGCTATGGGAGCGACGCCATACTGATCTTTTCCACGACATCAACCCTTGCAGAAGCAATGGGAACGAAGATGGAATTTTTTGAGGAGGATGCTCCGCAAATATCCGAGCCTTTCATTAAAGAGCGATCGGATCTGAAAAAACTGAAAGTTCCCGATTTTTCCAGGGATGGTCGATTACCCGTGTATATGGAAGCGACGGAAATTGCGGTGAGAGAAGTGGGCAGCGAGGTGTGCGTCACCACAGTTCTCGCGGGTCCGCTCACTACAGCGGCTGCTCTGTTCCCGGTGGACCAGCTCACGCGCGATCTGATCAAAAACAAGGCGTGGGTGCACGAGCTGATGGAAATTTGCACGCAGGCATGCATGAAGTTCATCGAAGAGATTCTCAAGAGAAAATCGCTTCCCATCATTGTGGAACCGATTGCATCGGGAAGCCTTATCAGTCCTGTGCACTTCAAGGAATTCGTGGCTCCATACCTGAAACGACTCTCTGATCATGTGCACAAAACAGGGGGAGGCATGCCCGCTGTTTTGCACATCTGCGGCAAAACGACGCCGAACTGGAAGGCGATGCTTGAAGCCGAGTTCGACATGTGGAGCCTGGACAATGTGGATCTTGGCCAGGCGAAAGCCACCGCCGGGCACAGGGTTGTGCTGGTCGGTAACGTCACTCCGGCGAACCTGTTGAAGAACACGCCGGAAGAGATCGATGCCGAGGCAAAAGTTATCTGCGAGAAAATGGGAGATTTGAAGGGCTTCATTCTTGGATCGGGCTGTGAAGTCCCCATCAACACTCCCCCGGAAAATGTTGATGCTCTTATCAGCGCCGCGCGCAAGTACGGCAGGTTCGATAACTAGAAATATGGATCAAAGAACAAGGCTTTTAAATGTATTGAGGCGGCGGGGTGCAGACCGGCAGCCATTCATTTGCCCCGGCGGCATGATGAACATGGCGGTTACCGAAGTAATGGAATCCAATGAATGCCGTTGGCCGGATGCACACCTGGATCCGCAGATGATGGCCGGCTTGACACTGGGGTCAAACCGTCTCGCTGGAATCGAAAACGTCGGCGTTCCTTTTTGCATGACTGTTGAGGCGGAGGCAATGGGCGCCCGGATTGACCTGGGCTCCCTGGAGCACGAGCCCAATGTTTCTATCTACCCGATGAACAGCATTGCGGATATTGATAAGCTTGCTCGATTGGATCCTAATATTGGGCGGACCAAAGTCTGCGTCGATGCTGTGCGGATTCTACATAAAGAAGCTCCGGATATCCCGTTATTTGCGAATTTGACCGGCCCGATCAGTCTGGCGACTTCTTTGCTGGAGCCGCTCACCTTCTACCGGGCTCTGATAACCAACAAAGAGGCAGTGCATGAATTGATGAAACTGGTTGTCCGGAGTCTGACGACATTCGGCAGTGCACTGATTGAGGCAGGAGCAGATCTGGTGTGTATCGCCGACCCATCCGCTTCCGGAGAATTGATAGGGAAGAGGGCTTTCTCCGAATTCGCTTTGCCCTACATCAACGAATTAGTGAAGCATTTCCGAAAGAAGTTCAGAATTCCCTCAATTGTTCATATCTGTGGCAGAGTCCACACTCTGGGCTCAGCTCTTTCGGAAATTGAAGCGGAATCGATCAGCGTGGATGCAGTGATAAATATACGACTGCTTAAAAAACTTGCTCCGTCCAAAATAGCAATGGGAAACGTCAACACTTATTTAATGGCTAACGGCCGTCCGGACAGAATTTTCAGAGACGGCCAACGTTGTCTGAAAGCCGGCGCGGGAATTCTTGCGCCGGCCTGCGGCATGAGCACGAAGACTCCAGTCGAGAATATCAGGAGTTTGTCAAAGGCAGTCCTGGGCGCGCCGCAAAATGCCGTGTAGGTTTTGGCCGTGGTAGCGGCCTTGTGGATTTAATCGACGTCGTTCCCTTTAAAATATAGGGCGTTGCCCCATAAGTGCTAACCTAAAGATCACTGCTACGCGCATGTGCGTCAAGCTAAGGTTTTTTCGCAGCGCTGAAAGCGCGAAGCAGCACAGCCCAGGGTGAAGGCCGCAAAGCGGCCGAAACCCTGGGATAGGAGGGAAAATATGAGAGCCCTGTAAGGGCGAGGCCGGGAGCATAAATCTGTTTCGCCCTTACAGGGCTTAATACTACTCTGCTCCGAAACCCAGGGTTCCAGTGCTCGCTTCGCTTGCTCTTCCACCCTGGGCTTTGCTGAGCCGCGCTTTCAGCGCTAGGACTTGCTCTCACTTAGGGCATGTGCTATGCGGCTCAGGCAAAATTTGAGCTATCGGTTAGGGCGTTGCCCCTGGCTGGTATGAACCGTGCCCTTGGCGCTTCAAGGAAGGCAGAAGTCGAAAGAGTTTAATTATGGAAAAAGTTGAAGTGCGGTTTTTACCGCAAAACAAATCAGTGCAGGCCGTCATCGGTTCCAGCCTTTTGGATTTGGCGCGCGAGGCTTGCATCGAAATCGAATCGAATTGCAATGGCTTGGGAACCTGCGGAAAATGCCTCGTCCGTCAGATTGACGGCATTATCGAAGAGCCTCATCCCGACGAATTCCGGCTGATAAGCAGCGAGAGTCTTGCTCAGGGTGTGAGACTTGCCTGCCGGGTCAACACAAACGGGAGCGCAGCCTTCACTGTTATCAACCGTGCTGGAGAAAAGGACCAGATCCTCTCGCACGGAATAATGCCTGATTTCAAATTGGATCCTCAGATTCGCAAGGTCTGCCTGGAGCTTCCAATTCCCAGTCTGGAGGATTCGGCGGATGATCTTTCGAGAATAGAACGGGCGCTAAATCTTAAATTCGGGAAAATGTCCCTTCCCGCTCTGCGTGAAGTATCCGGCATTTTGCGAAAGAACGGGCGCAAGGTTACTTGTATTTTATCCAATGAAGCATTGCTGGGCGTCGAGGCGGGGGATACTTCACGACTCAATTATGGAATTGCAGTGGATATTGGGACCACCACTGTGGTGGCATCCCTGCGGGATCTTTCCAC
>JAHFUH010000085.1 GCA_023265215.1 Acidobacteriota bacterium | reverse complement strand
GGTGCTGGCCTATGAGACGGGGACGAATTCCTGGCGGCGCTATGACGCCTGGCCGCTCAGTTGCGATTCGGGGTGCAGAGGGAAATTGCAGCCACTGTATCTCAATCCTGGATTGCAGCTCTCGTTCGATCCTCCAGGCCGGGATGGTGAAGCCTATGCAGAATATATTTCCGATCCCGCTCAACCGGTTCCATACCGCGTGCGTCCAATAGGTCCTGTCTATGCGGAGGGATCAACGTGGGGGCAATGGCTGGTAGACGATCAGCGCAGCTTTTCTTCCCGACCCGATGTTTTGACTTATACCTCTAAAATTCTGAAAAAGCCCGTTGCGCTTGGCGGCCAACCGATCGCAAATTTGTTTGCCTCGACCAGCGGCACGGATTGTGATTTTGTGGTCAAGCTGATTGATGTATATCCCGAAGAGTATCCTGCTCAGCCGGAGCTTGCAGGGTATCAGCTGATGATTTCCGCGGACATACTGCGTGGCCGGTACCGCAACGATGGGACCCATCCATCCCCGATTCCAGCAGAGAAGGTGGAGCGTTTTCGCTGGGCTTTGCCGGCGGTCAACCATGTGTTCCTGCCGGGGCATCGAATAATGGTGCAGATCCAGTCGAGCTGGTTTCCGCTTTACGACCGCAACCCTCAGACATTTGTGGAAAACATTTTCTGGGCTAAAGCCGAAGATTTTCGCAAGGCGGTTCAGCGCATTTATCAAACCGGCGCCAATGCGAGTTCTATTGAGCTGCCGTTGGTGCAGTAGGCTGGACGCGGAATACGCGGAACAACTCGAATATAAATAACAACTTGTCGGTACTGCTTCGTGAGCTGAATCCATTTCTCGATATTCAGTCGTGATTGTGGTACAAGTCTGCCGGACATTGAATATCGAGGAAGAAACCGTGAAGCTTAGAATTAGTTCTATATTGATTGCTCTGTTCCTGCTGGTTTGCAGCCCGCTAATAACCACGCCTCCGGTTTTCTCCGAAGGCGGCTCCGTTCGCCTGGCGCTTGTCAATGTTCCGGATGAGCTGCTTAGGCCGCTGTTGCCGGAATTTCAGAAGCAGACCGGGCTGCGGGCAGAAATCGTGTATACCGGCAATGACCCATTTAGTGTCGCCCGGGAAGGGAAGGCCGATCTTGTGATCGCGCATTACGGCCATGAAGGCACTGAGCCATTTGTTACCGCCGGGCTTGGATTATGGCCGCATCCGGTGTTCGCAAACCAGATGGTGTTGCTGGGGCCTTCGGCAGACCCGGCGCACGTTCGTGGCCTGACCAATGCGGCGGAAGCATTTCGCCGCATCGCAGCCGGTAAGTCACCATTCCTTGTGAACAACAGCGCCGGTGCGAAGTACCTCGAGGAGATTCTCTGGACCAGTGCCAATGTCCATGAAAAGGGCAGCTGGCATCTCGATCTCAAATCGGAAGGACAGAAGGCGGCACGGGACGCAGCGGAAAAACACGCATATGTTCTTTGGGGTTTGCCGCCATTTTTGAGACTGAAACGCCAGGGCCCGATCGATCTTGCACCGCTCGTCGTTGGAGATCCCATTTTTCAGCGGATGATGGTCTCGATTATTGTGAACACGAAAAAAGTGGAGGGCGTAAACGCGGACGGAGCAAGAGCTTTCCAGGATTTCCTGATCGCCCCGGCGACACAGGCGCGCATTCGGGCTTTTCGCTATCCTGATTTCGATCAGCAGGCGTGGTGGCCCGCCGGCCGCCACAATAACGCGAAAGATTAAGGACTCAGAGGCAGAATCGCGATCGCTTCCATTTCGCACAGCAGATCGGGGCGGCACACGATCGCCTGGACAATTACGTTTGGAAATCCAACAATATCCCTTCTTTTGAAAACCTCCAGGAGACACTGCGCGTCGGCGGGATCTTTGAGATAAGTAATTGCCGAGACCACGTCGCGCCATGATGCGTTCTGGTTTTCGAGCAGGGTCGAAATATTGAAGATCATCCGTTCGGCCTGAGCCTCAAAATCATTTTCATGGACGGTCCTCCCTTTTTCATCAACGCTTGCGGTCCCAGATATGAACAGGTTAACTCCGTTGCCACCGACGACTTTGACGCCTCTGGAAAAGTCGGAGCCATACATCCAGGCTTCATTCAAAGTCGGGGTGGACATGCTATGGATTTCACCGCCGCCGCGCTCCATTGCATAAAGGCTCAAACACATTCTCTGCGTTTGAAGGGGAGGCGTCCCTCCTATCCCGGTGCTGGCAGGCAGCAAAGCGAGACCTTGTTCTCGAAAATACCTGGTTCGCCCACGGTTCAATTCCTCATAGTCACGATCGATGTCACGGAGATGAATCCAGGTTCGGATTACATCCCGAAAGCTGAGTCTTTCTTCCTGAAGCCGTTCCCCTGCCGCCTTGAACATGCTGTGAGCCTCATCCTCGGCATTCCCGGGAAGCCCGCAGATATTTGAAAGAAAAACATGCTTGAAGCCGCCCAGCAGGAATACTCGTCTGAACTGAGCTACGGAATGGCTGTCAAGTGAACCAGACCTGGGGATGAGAGCATAAGCCAGTACCTCAATCAGCGCGCTCTCATTTGCAGGAGTTTGCTCAACAAAAGTGGCGGCGGGCGCATAGGATATATTTATCCTCCGTATTTTATGAAAAGGTCCGAGATCCCTTTGAATGCTCCGGAAAAACACCGTCTCCCGCAAAACGTGTTCATCGGAGCCTCCCTCCTGCTGAACAGCATCGCAAAGAATGCGGTAGACGGATTCAGTCTGTCCGGCAATATCTCTTTCTGCCGCGTCCGGCCGGCAGAGGATGAACATTTCTTTGGCCAGCGGACCAAGATGGCAGCGTACTTCACACGGGCACATTCGCCAGCTCCAATAATAATATTTTATTTGCCGCGTTTTTCCGCGTGATCCGCGTATTTCGCGTCCAGCTTTTCCAGTTGCCCACCAATTAAAACACTGGTTTATATGTTTGATTTCGATATATTCTACCAGATCATCAGCCTTTTCGGAGCGGCCAATGCAGAAATCGACGGGTTGGGCGATCCTGCTCTTGATGTTAGTCATCAAGCCGGCTGCATCTCAATCTCCACAAAATCCTTTTGAAATCCCCGCTGCTGCTGTTCCGCGAGGCAAGATTGATGACCTTGTTTTTGCCAGATTGAAAATGCTTGGTGTGCAGCCTGCGCATCCCTGTTCCGACGCGGTTTTTATCCACCGGGTTTATCTTGATGTGATCGGGACATTGCCCGGCGAGCAGGAAGCAAAGGATTTCTTGTCCGATAGAGATCCGAACAAGCGAGGCGCCCTGATCGATCGTCTTCTGGGACGGGAGGAGTTTGCCGACTACTGGGCGATGAAGTGGAGTGACCTGCTGCGGGTCAAGTCCGAATTCCCGGTGAACCTGTGGCCCAATGCGGTGCAGGCCTACCATCGATGGATTCGAACTGCAATCAAGCAGAATATGCCGTACGACCAATTCGTGCGGGAAATCCTCACAGCAAGCGGCAGCAACTTTCGAGTTCCAGCGGTAAATTTTTATCGTGCGGTGCGAAAAAAAGAACCGAAGGTCATTGCGCAAGCAGTCGCATTGACTTTCATGGGAGCGCGGGCGGAAAAATGGCCGGAGGCCCGGTGGTCCGATATGGCTGCGTTCTTTTCGCAGATTGCATACAAATCGACTGCCGAGTGGAAGGAAGAAATCGTAATCTGGTCGGAAGGGTCCGCACAGAAAAATTTATCAAACGCAGGTTTTCCCGATGGTAAACCGGCGCGCATTTTGCCGGACCGGGATCCTCGTGAGATCTTTGCTGATTGGTTAATTGATCCCAAGAACCCGTGGTTTACGCGCAATATTGCCAACCGGGTCTGGTCGTGGTTGTTGGGCCGCGGCATTATTCATGAGCCGGACGACATTCGTCCGGATAACCAGCCCGTAAATCCTGAACTGCTGTCCTGTCTTGAGCAGGAATTAATCCAGTCTCACTACGACTTGAAGAGCCTATATCGGCTGATCTTGAATTCAGAGACGTATCAGCTCTCTTCAATCCCTGCATCCGACAGCGCAACAGCCGAAAGCAATTTCGCTTTCTACCCGCTTCGAAGGCTTGAAGCGGAGGTGCTCATCGACGCTTTGGACCAAATTACGGGCACAACCGAACAGTATTCGAGTGCTATCCCGGAGCCTTTCACTTTCATTCCGGAAAACCGGCGTTCGATTGCGCTGGCGGACGCGAGCATCACCAGTCCTTTTTTTGAGACGTTTGGCCGCCCGCCGCGCGATACGGGCTTGGAGTTGGAGCGCAATAATGCGCCCACGGCCGCACAGCGGCTGCATATGCTGAATTCAAGTCACATCGAGCGAAAAATTGAACAGGGCCCCAGGCTCTTGGCTCTACTGAAACAACCGGGCGGCGGACAGGCGCTCATAAATGATCTCTACCTGACAATTCTCTCACGCTATCCCACAGATGCAGAGGTCAAGAAGGCTGCTGCATATTATCAAACATATACCGGGAATAAGCGTGAGGCTTTGGTGGATATCGTTTGGGCTTTGATCAACGGTGCAGAATTTATCTGCCGCCACTGACAATTTACGATTTACGATTGACGATTTGGGATGTGTTATTTTTAAGTCGTCAATCGTAAATAAGATTATGATTTCCAGACGCGAAGTAATATGCCGGACTTTTTATGGGGCGGCGGGACTGCTTCTGGCCGACAGCCTTTGCCTTCATGCGCAAAACGCTGCGCGGCCGGCAAAGGCCAAATCTGTTATCCAAATCTGGATGTGGGGTGGCCCGGCTCATCTGGATATGTTCGATCCAAAACCTGCGGCAGGTTACGACTACTGCGGTCCGCTGGACAAGCCCATTCCCACCAACGTGAACGGAATCGTCATTAGTGAACTGCTCCCGCTTCTGGCTAAACAGGCCGATAAATATTCCATTATTCGCAGCATGACGCATGGTGTGAATGCTCACGAGACGGCCTCTTACATTGTTCAAACCGGCCGGATGCCCGGCGGGCGCGATACCTTTCCCGGCGTCGGCTCCGTAGTCTCATTGTTCAAAGGATACAACGCAGGCTACAACGGATTGATACCTCCATACATTGTCTTAACACAGCTTCAGGGAAGATTTTCAGAGGCCGGATTTCTTGGTTCGCGCTACAAGCCCTTTGCCACCGGAGGGGATCCCGCGCAGAGCCGCTTTGCTGTGGAAGGCGTTGTCTCCCAAAACATCTCCGACAAACGGCAGCAGGACAGGCGCGAATTGCTCCACAAAATGGATACCCTGGGGCAAGTGATCGGAAACAATTCATTGCTGCAGGCATTCACCCGGACCGAGGAGGAGGCTTATGGGCTGATTCTCGGCGACTCGGGCAAGGTCTTTGATCTTTCTCTGGAAAAAAATGAAATGAGAGATCGATACGGCCGCAACACGTTTGGGCAATCGTGCCTCGCGGCGCGGCGGCTGGTAGAGAATGGGATACCATTCATTACGATCAACTCCCAAGGATGGGACACGCACAGGCAGCATTTTCAGACCATGCGCCAGAAATTGCCGCAGATGGATCAAGGGATGTCGGCTTTGCTTGAGGATTTGTCTGATCGCGGTCTTCTGGAAAGCACGATCCTATGGTGGAGCGGCGAATTCGGCAGAACTCCGCGAATCCAGTGGGAAGCGCCGTGGAACGGCGGTCGTGGCCATTGGGGCGATGTTTTTTCGGCTGTGGTCGCAGGTGGTGGATTCAAGGGCGGGCATATTGTTGGAGCTTCGGATGAACGTGGAGAGCAAGTAAAGGAGCGTCCCGTGTACCCGGTCGATTTGATCGGGAGCATGTATATGCTGCTTGGGATTGATCCCGACGAAAAGCTGCCGCATCCGGACGGACTGCAGGTGCACGTAATGCCGGATGCTTCTGAGGGCGTAAAGATGGGCGGGTTGCTGAAGGAGATCCTGTGAACACAACTGCGCTCTCCCATCGAGTGATCGTAGTCGCTTGCCTGGCGCTTTTCTTTGTCCTGCCCGTGCGATCCCAGCAGAATGCGCCCCACATCGGTTATGTTTACCCTGCCGGCGGCCGGCAGGGCGACACACTTGAAGTCGAAGTGTTCGGGGAATTTCTTGATAACGTCAGCGGTTCATTAATGTCGGGTGGAGGCATACAGGCCAAGGTGCTTGAACTTGACAAGCCACTGCCGTCCACTCGAATTACCGAGCTGAGGGACCAGATACAGGAGCTGCAAAAGAAGGGGAATGATGCCGCCGTCCAGAAGGAAATTGAAGGAATAAGGGAGAAGATTGCAGCAAATCTCAATAGGAACGCCAATCCTGCCATTTCTCAAAAGGTCCGAGTTCAGGTTGCACTTGCATCGGACGCGGAGCCCGGCGTGCGGGAAATAAGATTGCGCACTCCGCTGGGTTTATCGAATCCGCTCGTTTTCTGTGTGGGACAGCTCCCGGAATTATATGAAAAGAATCCGAAAGCCGATGCAGATGATGCCACGAAGATCGTTCTGCCCGCTGTTGTGAACGGCCAGCTCATCCCGGGCAGTTTCGGCCGGTATCGCTTGCAAGTGCGTCAGCAGCAACCCTATTTGCCTGGGGATGTGGATCGATACCAGTTCGCCGCACGCAAGGGGCAGCGTCTGGTTGCCGTTGTCAGCGCGCGCGCACTCATTCCCTACCTGCCCGATGCCGTGCCCGGCTGGCTGCAAGCCGTCCTGACACTTTATGATCCCTCCGGCAATGAGGTAGCCTACAGCGATGACTTTCGCTTCCATCCCGATCCGGTTCTTTACTATGAAATTCCTGAAGACGGCGACTACAGGATCGAAATCAGGGATGCGCTATACCGGGGTCGCGAAGACTTCGTTTATCGCATCGCAATTGGGGAATTGCCGTTTCTCACGAGCATTTATCCGCTGGGTGGCCGCATAGGAACACGGATCAAACTTGAGGCTTTGGGCTGGAACCTCGCCGGGAACAACCGGATAATGGATGCCGGTAATAATCCGGGAATTTATATGTTTCGAACAGACAAGGATGGACTTGCATCCAACCCGGTGCCGTACAAATTGGATAATCTGCCTGAATGCTTCGAAAAAGAACCGAACAATTCAGATAAGAAGCCTCAGAAAATCAAACATCCTATCATTGTAAACGGCCGCATCGATCCGCCGGGCGACTCGGACGTGTTCAGTTTCAAAGGGAGCGCCGGCGACAGGGTAGTTGCGGAGGTCTATGCGCGCCGGCTTGACTCACCGCTCGATTCCGTGCTCATCCTGACCGACAGCAAGGGGCGCCAATTGGCATTCAATGACGACTGGGAAGACAAGGGCTCTGGGCTTGAGACTCACCACGCGGATTCCTATATTGCCGCAACGCTGCCCGCCGGTGGGACCTATTATGTTTGGCTCAGAGACGCACAGCACAAGGGCGGGGCGGAATATGGATATCGCCTGCGCATCAGTGCTCCGGAACCCGATTTCGAATTGCGAGTCGCGCCATCTGCCGTCAATGCTCTTTTAGGGCCCAATGCTCCCATTACGGTTTATGCCATTAGAAAAGACGATTTTTCGGGGGAGATTGCGCTGTCGCTGAAAAGTGCCCCAAAGGGATTTGCTCTGATCGGCAGAGGGATACCCGCCGGCCAGGATAAGATACAACTCACCTTGACGGTACCGACAGCCCAAAAGGAGCCGGCGAGCTTTATTTTGGAGGGCCGGGCCAATGTTGAGGGACATGAAACCGTCAAGACTGCCCTGCCTGCAGATGACCGGATGCAGGCATTCGCTTACCACCACCTGGTTCCGGCGACAGAATTGACCGCCGGAACGGCAGGCCGCGGACCCAGTCAGGCGGCCTTGAAAATCACGAACGATCTGCCCTTGAAAATGCCTTCCGGTGGGACACTCCGCGTTCGGATTACGTTGCCTGCTCTTGGGGCATTGGAAAAAGTTCAGTTCGAATTAATCGAGCCGCCGGAAGGGATCTCGATTTCGGAGTCATTGCTGACCGGGCAAGGTGCTGAGTTTGTCCTGAAGAGTGATGCTGCGAAAGCCAAGCCGGGCTTGGCTGGAAACCTGATCGTCAATATGTCAGGAGAAAGGGCAGCGTCGGCCAAAGATAATCCAGTCGCCCGACGGCAGCGCGCGCCGATGGGAATCCTGCCCGCCATTCCCTTTATAGTCACAATCCCATAATAATATCGGTATCGGGGTCGAGCGCAGCCCTGGGAGCGCCGGAGTCCCGCCCAACTAAAGATCTGCTTCAATCCATCAACTGCCGCAGCCCATGGTCAATCCGGGCCATAAGAATTTGCTTTTGTCGGCACCGCAATGCTGCTCTTTCTGGTCGCCGCTCACGATGCATCCCCATCTCGATCCGAATACACTGGTGCAGGCACTTGGAGAGCACTATGGATACAGGGAAGCGGACTTCATTAATTCTATTTATGTTGCTTGCCGTTTTTGTCGCAAATGCTTCGGCCATCACAATCAATACCCATTCCATAGGCGGCACTGTTCCCGCCAATGCCGTGGGCAAAGGCAATATCGACGACATTGTTAACGCTGCGGCCCGCATCTGGGAGTCCGCTTATTCCGATACTCTCAATATCAATCTTTACTACGGATGGGCGCAGGTGGGTCATGCCGGAATTCACATTACCCTTGAACAGGATTCCCTTGGCCGTGAAATTACAGGGCTTGTTCTTTTTGACAATAGCGGTGCAACAGCCTTTTACCTGGACGAGACGCCCGATTCCAACGAGGAGTATCCGCGGAAGACAGAGGAGTTTCAGGATCTTGGCGCCGGCTCCGTTAATGTTGCTCGTATTTTCCGCAATCCTCGAGGCGATGCAGCCGGGCACATTGATCTGCTCTCTGCGGTTTTGCACGAAATTGGTCATGCCATGGGATTGAGCTCAGCCAATCCCTTTTTTCAAGCCCTAAGCTCAGCTGGTTTTATCGATGTATCCGGGACAATTGTTCCACTGGCCAGCAATGATTCCGGGACCGCACCTCATCTCGATGCCACAAAAATTCTCTACGGTTCTCTTATGAGCGGCCTGAACGGAGACGAGCGGCGCCTGCCATCGGATTTGGATATCGGAGTGAATGCACAGGTAAGCGGTTTCAGCGTCTCATCTTTGAATCATCGATAGGTATCGAAGATGCTGCCGAAGCGCGGATCGAATGGGGATGAGTATTTCGGCTATGGAGCCGTGCAGCTTTGCCGGGACTCCAAGTTTTTGCTGCTGAACCGGTCTTTGGAGATGAAAGCTGTTTCGATGAAGTGGGAATCGAGACAATACCGTCCCGGGACCTTGTCTCTTGTAATGAACTGCTTTTTTTCAAGTGTAGTCAGGAGTCGATGCACGGTAGTTTTCGACATATGAACCGATTTTGCGATCTGGCTCAGAGAACGGATCTGTTCTTCGCGGGTGAAGCACAGCAGAATATCCAACGCTCTCTCGACCGCGCGCACTGACTGGGACACGGCAAACCTCCTGCAAATTTTATCTTCTATTTTATGGACTGTAACTGGTAGACCATGGGCTACCAAGGATGCTATCATGCCCATGCGTTGTTAGGAATTCAATAGAATTCTTCAACGGCCGCAGGAGGCATTTTGAATAGCACCAGGAAGGATTTGATTCATAGACTGGCAACTCACATATCCAAGGGGGATTTGGTAATTGACGGAAAGCTGCCGTCTGAGAGGGAACTTGCCACAAAATTAAACACCAGCCGACCTCTCGTGCGGGAAGCCCTGATCTCCCTGGAAGCGCTCGGGTATCTCGATATACGTGACCGGCAAGGGATTTTCCTGACGGGAGACAATTCGAGCGAAGCGCTGCAGGCTTTAGGCCAGGCGCATATATGGCCCATGGAGATTCTCTCGCAGGTAATGGAAATAAGGCAAATCATGGATCCCGGCGCCACAGCCCTTGCCGCATTGCGCCGCAAGGATGGAGACATTGAAAAACTGCACGAATGTATTTCAATGATGAAAAAAATTCATTCAGAGCATGATCCTGACGAGGCCTCTCTGGGGGCATACTGGAACACAGTGTTTCATTCCACGATTTTCAAGGCGACGGGCAATACGCTTCTGGCTCGCCTGTATGAAGGTTTGCTGGAAATGTCTGAAAAAGGTTTTTCTGCAATGAGAAGAAACGTCTTGAATTCTGGCGCCCTTGATACGAACAAGCATGTTTTGGAACAACACCGGGATCTGGTCGCGGCAATCCGGGACAAGAATATGGATCGTGCCCGGGAGGCATCCAAGATTCACCTGGAATTTACGATTAGCGCGATGGTTCAAATGAGCCGCATAACTCCAGTTGCAAACTTTTTCGCGCAGAGGATGGATTCAGTTCTGCGATGAATTTGTAGACGCGGCGTCCCGCCGCGCAGTTCAGCCCCACAAATCGCCTGTTGCACGCGGCGAGACGCCGCGGCTACATTAAAACCCATGCGATTGCGAAAGAACATCTATCAAAGTGCCTAAAGATATGCAGCGGCTTTGAATGCCGATCGGATGGCCGTTGCTATGCTTCCGACTTCCGAAGCGTCGCCGACGACAAACACCTCTGTTTCGGGAGCACTGCGGCGAAGAGAGTCGGCGACATCGTATCTGGCGGAGACCCCGACAGCCAGAAGCACCGTGTCGGCAGGGAATTCAACTTTCTCGGATGTTTTCGTGTCCCGGGCGACTACCGTTTTATCGGTTACTTCCTCAAGCCTGCAATTGAGATGAATGGGAATATTAAGCTCCATAATCAATCGATTAAATTCCATCGTTACCGCGCCAAGGTTTGACAGGCCTGAGGCCATTTCAACAACGGTTACATCCTTGCCACGGCGCTTTAGAGCGATCGCGCACTCTATTCCAACAGTGCCGGCGCCAACAATGACTGTTTTTTTGCCAACCTCCACCTTGCCCGTGTCGGCCTCCGGCGCCCAATGGACATGAGACTTCTGGAAGCCGGGGAGTGTTGGAATAATGGGTTTTGATCCGACGGCGATTATAAGTGCGTCGTAATGCCCGGCGTCCAGCATCTCTTTTGTCGCTTCTGTATTGAGGAGTATGCGTGCAGGAGTTTTTATTGCCTGGCACACCAGATAATCGAGATAGTCTTTTACATCCTGTTTAAGCGGCAGTGCTGATCCCATAACAACGTGTCCACCAAGATGATCGCTCATCTCGTACAGCGTGACATCATGCCCGCGCTCGCAAAGTGTCTGCAAGGCCTGGATGCCGGCGGGCCCTCCGCCGATGATCGCGACCCTTTTCTTTACATCAGCCTTCTTGACTTTGCCCTCCGGGAACTCCGTCTCGTTACCCAAAAAAGGATTCACCGCGCAATTGATGACAGCGGGAATCATAAGACGGTGACCGCAATACTGGCAGCGGATGCAGGGGCGGTGGTCCTCTTCTCTGCCCAGAGCATACTTGCGCGGCATCTCGGGATCTGCAAGCAGTGGGCGGCACATCGCGACAAAATCGGCCTGGCCTGTCGCCAGGATCTCATCAGCGCTCTTGATGTTCATGATCGAGCCGACGGTACATACCAGGAGATTCGGGAACTTCTTCTTGATGTCCGCGGCGTAATGCACGTTATAAAGCCTGCCCATCAGGTAGTTCTGCCACCAGTTCCGCATGTACTGGAACTCCCCGTGGAGGCCTGCGGAAACATGAAGGATGTCAACCTTGTGCTGAATCAGTTCGATGAATTTCAGGGTTTCGTCGAAGTGCATTCCGTCCGGATGAATCTCGTCAGCGGAAATTCGGTATTCGATAACGAAATTCTCGCCGCACAACTCGCGAACTCTGTTTAGCACCTCCACTGCAAACCGTGCCCTGTTGGCGAGGGAACCGCCGTATTCGTCCTTGCGCTTGTTGTACATGGAACTCGCAAATTGTGAGATCAAGTTCCCGTGACCGCCGTGGATCATGCACATTTTGAAGCCCGCCCTTTTGCAGCGGTATGCGGCAACCGCATACTTTTCGACGGTTTCTTTTATCTTTGCGTGATCCATCTCTATGGTGGGGATAGGTGCCCTTCCGTGCATCTGCGCGCGCCATATTTCACTTGAAGCGATGAAGGATGAGGAGCTGAAGGCGGCTTTCCCGGTCTTGTCGAAGTCAGAATCCTTGCCGTTGTGATTGATCTCGAGAGAGGCAAGTGCCCCATAGCCCTGGCACATTTCGACAAAGCGGGTAAGCGGAAGGATACACTGATCGCTGCCGAGGTCCAGTTGGCGCTCCTCGTCGCACGCCTCTTTGATGTCGACCACTGAATTGCCGACGTGAATTATTGCCGTTCCGCCTTTTGCGATAGGTCTGAAAAAATCGACAAACTCCGGGGTCACTCTCCCTTCCCGGTCCGCCAGATTTGGGGATGGTGGCGCCATCTCCAAACGGTTTTTGAAGTCAATTCCCCTGATCCTGATAGGTTCGAACACGTGCTCGTATTTTGATCCCATGTTTGCTCCCTCGAGAAGCTGCGATTCTACATCATCCGAGTCCTATCTTCGAGTCTTCGAGACCTTTGAGTATCTGAAATCAATGTAATCGACCACGCCTGGAAGGCGTGGCTTTGGCCTGCCCCGCACAGCGCTGACTGTTACCCACACGTGACACTGTGGGTGCAAGTAGCCCGGAGATTCATTTTCAGCTCTGCGTTCAACGCCGAAGGCGTTGCGTCTCATAGCCCAGGGTTGGCGTGCTTTTCGCCAACCCTGGGTAGAGACGAATACCATCACAACCCTGAAAGGGTTGTGCCCGGACGCAACCCTTTCAGGGTTGTGATATAAAGTGCATTCATCCCAGGGTTGACTGCAAAAAGCAGCGGTCAACCCTGGGCTATGAGACACAACGCCTTCGGCGTTGACTGCAGCGCCGATGCCGGCGGCTCCTGGCCACTTTGACAATGCCGTAACGCAGCCAAAACGAAGCTTGCCCACCAGTGTCAAGTGTGTCCCGCAGTCAGCGCAAAGCGGGGTGATTCGCCGTGCCTCTCGGAGTCGGGGTCGGGGTCGGTATCGGGGTCGGCATTTGAAATCGGGGGCAAAGCAAGGGAGTATCTATTGGAGATTGTTTTCCCTGATTTCGACCCAGATAGTGATAGCGACGCCGACCCCGAAGTTCTCTGTTGTTTTGTTGCCAAATTAATCGACGGCACGCCGGAACGGCTTAGCCTGCCAGGGTCGCACGGCCATAGGCCTATAACAACGAAATGCCGGTGAAGGCACCCACAAACCTTTTCATTTAAATGAGTTCCATTTATCCGCAAGTTTATACTCTACCAGAAACTTGCATCTTTTT
>JAHFUH010000084.1 GCA_023265215.1 Acidobacteriota bacterium | reverse complement strand
AAATTGTTGTCTCGATTGACCGCGAACACGGCAGGGCAGAGGAACCTCTTTTCTCGAGCAAATACCGGTTCCCGATTTTTCTGGCTATTTCGATAGGCATGTTCAACCAGCTGTCCGGGATCAATGCAATTTTGTATTACCTGAATGACATTTTCGCGCGGGCCGGTTTCAGCAAGGTTTCAGGGGATCTGCAGTCGGTTGCGATCGGATTTACCAACTTGCTTTTCACAATAGTTGCCATGTCCGTGATCGATCGGCTTGGGCGAAAGAGATTGCTGCTGATCGGCTCCGTTGGGACCTGTGCCTGCCTGGCAGGCGTCGCCGCGATTTTCCAGATACAGAAGCACGAAGGAATGCTGGTGTGGCTGCTGATCGGTTTCATCGCTTTTTTTGCATTTTCACAGGGAGCGGTAATCTGGGTTTACCTGAGCGAGGTCTTTCCGACGCGTGTGCGTGCCAAAGGACAAAGCCTCGGCAGTTTCGCGCATTGGGCGATGAATGCGCTGCTCTCCTGGTTGTTTCCGGTAATTGCCGCCTATTCAAGGCCTGTGCCGTTCATAGTCTTCTCGGCAATGATGGCCCTGCAATTCTTCGTTGTGCTCACAGCTTACCCGGAGACAAAAGGCGTAACGCTTGAGGAAATGCAGAAAAAGCTCGCAATCTCGTAGCCCTGGGAGCGCCGGCGTCTCGCCGGCAGAAATGACGAAGAGCTACTTTATAACGTTTTCAAACAGCATTCCCTTCGTTATTTTATTTCAATTACATGCTCGCAGCAGCTGTTCCCGGCTGGAATGGACTTGCCGATCCTATGGATTAAACCTGGATTCAGCTCTTCGACCACGGTCTTTTCCATCATGGTGTGGGCCAGGCACATTGCGGGCAATTCAAAATTCAAAGGGCATCGATCGATCCTGATCACGAATCTTTCCTTACTCTGCTCAACGACGGAGCTCAAACCGCTGCCGTGCGAAACTGTGTTGAATATCCTGAGCAGATATCCTGCGACAGAAGCCAGATCGTTGTTCTCGAGTTTTAATTTCGCCCTCTGAGCTATTTGGAGGCCGTAATCCTGACTCATCTCCGCAATCAGCTTCAGTCCATCTTCGCCAAATCGCGCGTAGATGAAATCGTAGTTGCTGCGGAGCCTTGCATAAAGCCCGCTCACAGCGCTGTGATAAATCTGTTCGAGTGTTCGGCCATCTTCATAAATCATGGCAATTCCTTTTCATCTTTATTGTTCTCTTCTGAGTTCTGCGCAAGCGATTTTAGCGCCTGATCGTGCATCGGACCGGAGTCTCTGAGATATACGCTGAGGTGCGGGAAAGGCATTTCGATTTTGTTGACGTCAAAAGCATTTTTAATTCGGCGCCGCAATTCCCTTCCTACAGCCCATTGCTGGAGCGGCAGAGTTTTAATTCGAATTTTGATAGTAACCTGCGACTGGGCGAAATCATCAACGCCCAGGATCTCCAGAGGAGCGAGTATCATCGGTGCAAACTGCGGATCCGCCTGCAGTTCCGCACCAATCTGCTTTAGCAACTCCATGACGTCGTCCACGCTCTCTTTGTATGCCACGCCGACGTCGATGACGTAGTAGGAGAACTCTTTGGTCATGTTTGCCACGGAATTGATGCCGCCGTTGGGAAAAATGTGCACGGTGCCCTGGACATCCCGCAGGGTGGTTGTCCTCAGCCTTATTGCCTCGACCGTGCCGCCGACCCCGTTGATTTTTGCCACGTCGCCGACACGAAGCTGGTCTTCAAGGATTATAAAGAATCCGCTGATGACATCACGCACCAGGTTTTGAGCGCCAAAACCAACCGCGAGGCCAACAATTCCCGCGCCTGTGATAATCGGCGCGATATTCATGCCGAATTCGCTGAGAATCATCATGGCGGACACGCCTAGGACAATAACATCGGCCGCGTTGCTGATGATCTTGCCAATTGTCTTGGCCCGTTTCTGGGCCTCGGATCCAATCGGGGAATTTGTGCCCTGGACGAGGTGCTCAAACTGCGCCACTGCAATTGCGATAATTTTAATTACCACATAGGCGCCGACGATAATTCCGACGATGCGGATGAGGCGAACGCCCTCGCTGCTAAAATCGACATTCAGCGCTCTGAGCGAGAGCGCGATAGCTATCAATATAAATACCACGTTGGAGAGTGTGCGGAATGGTTTCAGGATCGTCTGCCGGTTATCCCGCTTGTCCGCCAGAAGAGCAAGAAGTGAAATAACAAGTTTAGCCGAGCAAAAGGCTATCAGGAGAATGCCGACTATCCATAACGCCTTTTGAAGGCTGACAACAATTTTCGCCGACAAAGGCAAAAAAACGCTGAGCCAATACAGGATTGAAACCAGCAGCAATGGGGTGATCACGTTATCCAGGTAAGCAACGATGCAGTCGTCCAGCTTGGTCTGGGTCTTTGCCGCCCACTTATGCAAGTAGCGCCGGATGAAGAAACGAATAATCAACCCGGCCAGAGCTACGATAATAGGATAGACAATGTAACGGGACTCAAAACCGAGCATTGAAGTCAGCTTGTCCATGATCCCCTCTTAGAAATCTACAATGGTAACACCGGGATTGGGACGGGCAAAAGCCTGAAAGTAGGCTGGATAGCGCCTCCGCGTTTTTCCGTGTAATCCGTGTATTCCGCGTTCCTGTTCAGGTTTGAACCTATTGGCTGCCGGCGCCTTTGACGCGCATGCGCAGCGCAAAGAGATTTTGGCTGGCCGTGATGAACAGGGTCTGGTGATCGGCGCCGCCGAAGCATAAGTTCCCAATCCAGGAGGAAGGGCTTACGGTAATTTTTTCGATCTGCTTGCCCGTCGGATCAAAAACCGTCACTGCCATGCCGCTGAGATAAACATTGCCTTCGCTGTCGATTGTCATGCCGTCGGAGCCCATTTCGCAAAATAGTTTTTTGTTTGCCAGCGTGCCATCGGGCTGCACATCGTATTTATAGGTTTTCTGCGCTCCGATATCCGCAATGTAGAGGATCTTGCCGTCCGGCGTGCCGATGATTCCATTGGGCTGCCTCATGTCCGTCACAACACGGGTCAGTTTTTTGTGGGTTGGGTCCAGATAATAGACGCATTGTGCATCCTGCTCCATGTTTGAGTGATTCCAGTAGTCCCGCTTATAAAATGGATCCGTAAAATAGACTCCGTCGTCAGGACGGATCCAGACATCATTGGGACCGTTGAGCAGTTTGCCGTTATAGTCTTTGACCACAACCGTGGGTTTGCCGGAAAGGGGCATGACCCACAGCTCGTTCTTTTCATCCGCGCAAATCCAGAGATTCCCCTGGCGGTCGAAACTCATGCCATTGGCCCGGCCGGAGGCCTGCATGAATGTAGAGAGCTTGCCGTCGACACTCCAGATGTGGATGCGGTCGTTCGGTTGATCGCTGAAATATACATTGCCGGCTTTGTCGCTTGCAGGTCCTTCTGTGAATTTAGAGCCGCCCGACAGGAGCTCCACTTTCGCGTTTGGAGCGATGATGGATGGGGATTGAGCCCAAAGCAGCCCGGCAACGATCAATGCCGCCATTACGGCGATCACGGTGAATATCAAAGAAGAAGTTTTCATTTCGGCTCCTTTGGAGGAGCGCGGGCGTCCCGCCCGCGCTCCATTTTACGGCTGCACCCGAATCATGACCGCAGGATTCTACCGCATCTTATTGGAAATTCATTTTTATTTTGGAGGATTGGACACTTTGAAGTCTTAGCGTTACTCTACTATTCCTTTATTTTGATAAACGTGCCGTTCTGATATTCCTGAAAGGACAACATCAACTCTTCGTCGGTGTTCATCACGATAGGACCGCGCCACGCCACAGGCTCCCGGATAGGTTTGCCGGAGATGAGAAGGAACCGGACGGGCTCATTTGCTGCTGAAATGGCTACCTGGTCGCCGACTTCATAAAGGCAGACGCTGCCGTTGGCAATTAGATTTGTTTTTTTCTCATCAAAGTACCCCTGTCCCTGGATGACATAGGCGAATACCGTGTGTCCACGCATTGTCGGGTGTTTGAATTCGGCGCCGGCGGGAATCTCCACATCGAGGTACTCGGGATCAATGATAATCCCTTTTACGGGACCTTCGTGCTTTCCGACTTTTCCGCAAATGACTTTGACCGTCACGCCATTTTCCAGTGTGGCTTCCGGAACCTGGTTTTTTTTGATATCGCGGTAGCGCGGCTCCATCATTTTGTGGGATTTCGGCAGGTTGGCCCAGAGCTGGAAACCTTCCATCCTCCCATGATTATCTCCGCGCGGCATTTCCTGGTGGATTATGCCGCTTCCGGCGGTCATCCACTGCGTGTCGCCGGATGAGATGACGCCCTTATTCCCCATGCTGTCGGCATGTTCTACATCGCCGCTGAGAACATAGGTAATCGTTTCCATTCCCCGATGCGGATGCCAGGGGAAGCCTGCCCTGTAATGGGCGGGATTATTGGAACGGAAATCGTCCAGCATCAGGAAAGGATCGAACATCGGCACCTCGTTGTTTCCGAAGGCGCGTTGAAGATGCACGCCGGCTCCTTCGATCGTAGGTTTGCTTTTGATAACTGTGCGAATATTTCTTGTGTTTTTCATGAGCCCTCCTTTGAATGCGACGCCTAATACGATTTTGCTCCATCGACAAGCTGAACGCAATCGGTGCAGCCGATTCTGTACCCGGGTCCAGCCAATCATCTTTTTCTTCTGGATTTGGAAAATATAAATGAAAATAGTCTAATTGGTTTCTGCCGCGAAACTTTCTTATTGTCCGCCCCTTCAGGGCTTCTTGCCAGGATCATGAGTTTCGCGACAGAAACTAATTAGGCTGTTCCTTAATGGGAGGGTCTGGTCATGGAGACATCGACGAGTATCAGTACATACAAAAGGCTATTCGGAATAGGCCCACTCGCACTGTTGATCAGTTTATTTCTGCTCGGTCTTTTATGGCTGCTGGATAGGCTGTTCGGTCCTGCTGCAATTTTGAATCAGCCAAAACCGTTCAAGCTGTTAGGTATTGCGTTTATAGGAGTCTGGATCTGTTGGCATTCATGGGCGATTAAAACAATAAAGGAATGGTGGGGCCGCAGCCGTCTTTGCACATCGGGACCGTACCGATTTGTCAGACACCCAATGTACGCCGGGGGCATATTCCTTGCGGATGTTGGAGTAGTCCTGCTCCTCAATTCCTGGATCGTGCTCGTGTGGCCGATACTCATTTACCCGATCTGGTCTGTTCTTGTCCGCAGAGAAGAGAAGCTGATGGAATCTGTTTTCGGCGAGGCATACAAAACGTATGCCTCTCATACGGGACGATTGGTGCCGCGATTTTTCAAAAAAAGGCTATGAAGTCTGGTTGCAATTAGGGGAGAAAGTGTCAATATCAAAAGCCCAAGGGAAAGCAGTCCGCCCTGCAGTAGGTTATAATCCTCCCCAATCTTTTGCCGGGAATAGCCGAAAATAAAACGCCCGAGACTGATCTCAAATGTCGCCGGAGGCCTTTTGGAGCCCGTGATTATCCATGGCTTGAGCCAGATGCTCCTTTTCCTCTCCCTGGATCAGGGCAGATTGAATTGTGCTGATTCCGCGTGCCTTGGGAGCCGTTGTAACTGCCGCCATAATCAATTTGGCCGCGGTGACGATCGCTTCCTGTTCCGCTTCGTTTGCTGTGATAATCGACATAAATCTCCTCTCCTGAAACCATCGAAGATCGGCATTTTAATACCAAATCAGAGCATGGAAATGTAAAACTCCGCACGCTGGCGCGCGGATCTGGCTAAAATGATTTCGGGAATTTCTGGAATTCAAAATAAAATAGGGGTAGGAAAAAATCGGAGGAATTTCCTACCCCTATTGGTAATTGAACGGAATACAGCCCGAAATACGGATGGGATTTGCAGATAGTTTCAAAAATCTCACTAATGGGATTGGTGTTCCGACAGCACGCGTTCAATGCGGCGATCCGGAATGAGCCAGATGAGCGCAACAAATGCATAGATGCTGCTGGAAATCCATGAGCTTAGAAAGGCCAATGGGATTGCGATGAAATAAAGCAATGGAGACAACTTGCCCTTCCAGTCATTACCGATGGCCCTGGCCAACAGGGAATCCTGTCCTTGCCCGGCAATAATTACGCGCTGCAAGATATAATAGGCGATTGCAGCCATCAGCAGCACAATACCGTAAACGGCTGCAGGTATTGAGGCGATATGATTTTTGCCCATCCAGCCCGTAGTAAACGGGAAAAGTGAAAGCCAGAAGAGCAGATGTAGATTTGCCCAGAGAATTCCGCCGCTAACCCGTTGGATTGTGTGAAGCATGTGATGATGGTTGTTCCAGTAAATTCCCAGGTAAATAAAGCTGAGCACATAGCTCAAAAAGACCGGCAGCAAAGGTAACAGCGCAGTCCATCCATTTTGATTTGGAACCTTAAGTTCCAGCACCATTATGGTGATGATGATGGCAAATACTCCATCGCTGAATGCTTCCAGTCGATTCTTTTTCATTACAATCGGCTAAACGTTAATTGAATTTCAAATCCTCACAACTTGAGCGATTCTAGAAATTGCCGGTTCCATCATTTTCATGATGGTGAAATCGCCATGGACAAGCCTCCGATGCGTTACGTTATTTGCTCAATTCCTGAATTGCGGGAATAATTTTCGGAATAATGTCGGTCATCCACTTTTGACTTAGCTCCAGGCTTTTTTGCATTAATTGCGGTTGCTTTTGGAGCAACGCTTGACCGGAAGGGGATTTATAGAAAGCAATGATCCCTTTCATCTCATCTTCCGTGAAAGTCTGGGCGTAAATCGAAATGAAATCATCTTTGAGTGTGTCCCAATTCAAAGATTGTGAAACCAGGTTAAACATTTTTTCCTGCATCTCGGGCACATTGTGAGATGACTGAGACTGCCCGGTAATCTGCTGAATTTTTGCTTCCTGCATCGGGATCAGTTGTTTCATTAAAGCAATTATCTTATCGAATTGTGATCGTGCGTCCATCACATTCATCAGTTCTTCTGCCAGCGCACGCCGGGACTGGTCCTGCGCTTTAACCGGAAACACTATCAAGGCCAGTTCCACCGCCATCAGTGTAATAATCCTTCTCATATTGTCTCCTTGTCGCTGCTGGAATCGCCAGACTGCTATGAATCTATAATAATATTGTATCATATCTCCTATCACTACTGTCCAAAATAGCTCTAAAATGGCCATTCTGGACAGGCTAAAGTATTGTAAATAAAGGGCCGTCGGAATCGGCTTGAGTTGAGGTTGTTTACAGTGAGAAATGTTGTCCAAAATGACAAGATGTCGGACGACCGCATGGAAGCTCCCGAAATCCTCATTTGGCGGTCATTTTGGCGGCATTAATTGCGATTTCAGGCCAATTTCTGGAAGCGAATTTTTGGTCAACAGCTCTCATCATCAGGCTATTCGGGATGTGGGAACCGGGCTGACAGTCATCGCAACTGCATCGGATGGAGTGATCGAAGCGATACGGATGAATGACCGGGAATTCGTTTTGGGCGTGCAGTGGCATCCGGAAATGATGGTTAAAAATTCCGATCCAATGATGGTTTTGTTTGAACAGCTGGTGAAAGAAACAATAAAAGCGGAAGTAGGAATCCATGACGATGCAAAAGGAAGCGAATGAGCATAGGCGGAGATTTGGCTTTAAGATGCCCGACACCTATGTTCTGATTGTTTATATTATCATCCTGGCTGCTCTGCTTACGTATATTATCCCCGCTGGAAAATTCAACATGGTGGAAAACGCAGCCGGGCAAACGGTGGTTGACGCGAAGACCTTTCATTACGTTTCGCCGACCCCGGTTGGCCTTTTGGGCCTTCTGCTGGCAATTCCGGAAGGATTGATTGCCGCCGGCAAAATCATCTTGGTTTTATTCATTGTTGGCGGTGTATTTAAAATCATACAAGAGACCAATGCACTGGACCTGAGTGTATATGCGGCCGTGCAGAGGTTTGGCAACATTGTTTTGCTGCTTATTCCGGTTATTGTTATTCTGACGGGTTTTCTCGGAACGGCCGGCGCCTTTATCAGCTCATGTCTGCCTTTCATTCCACTGGGTTTGATTATTGCAAAACAGATGAAGCTCGATGCGATCTTCGCAGTAGCGATTATCTTCCTCGGTTCTCACGTGGGATTTATGGTATCGCCGATTTGTCCTCTTACTACTGTAATAGCGCAACAAATCGCCGGACTTCCGCTCTATTCAGGGCTGGCTTTCCGTATAACGGTCACTTTATGCTTATTATTGATATCCATACTCTATATGTCCTGGTATGCCAGACGAGTCAGGCAAGACAGCAGAAATAGTTACCTGAGAGAATTCGCAAATGACGTTTCGAACGAAGGCTATACTCCTAAAGAAGCTTACAGGCTAAAACATGTTGTTATTCTGGTTGCCTTTTTTTTCGCTTTTATATTGTTCTCCTATGGCTCGAAAGAATGGAAATGGGAGCTTCCGTATTTGGGCGCCGTGTTGATCCCGGTTGGATTATTGGCCGGACTGTTCAATAAAATGAGCCCGGACGAGATGGCCAGGACCTTTGTCAAAGGGGCTCAAGGAATGATCTACGGCGGTTTGCTGATCGGCTTTGCCAGCTCTATTTCCGTGGTGTTGAATAAAGGAAATATCATGCATACTATTATTTATTCCCTGGCGAAACCTTTAGCGATGGCGGGACCAATGGCTTCTGCTTGCGGGATGGCCGCCGCAAACGCCATTTTCAGTGTTTTTGTTCCATCAGGTTCCGGTCAAGCGATGATTGTCATGCCGATCATGGCGCCGCTGGCCGATTTGATCGGCATAAGCAGGCAAGTATCTGTTCTGTCCTACCAGATGGGTTCTGGCCTGACACATATTATGATTCCGACCTATGGAATTCTTATGGGTTGTCTGGGTATTGCCAATGTGCCCTTTGGAAAATGGCTGAAATTTGTTGTTCCTTTAGCACTGATGCTGGGAGTTGTGATGCTGGTTGCTCTGGTTATTGCCGTCCAAATCAACTTAGTCTGATCCGGGAAGGAGTCGTAGATTTTGGTGACATTCAACGTAGGCAGCGCTTTGATGGATAAAGTGTTGGCGCTATCCGACCAGATTGAAGCCGAGGTTATTCGAATCAGGCGGGATATTCACAAACACCCCGAGCTGAGCTTCAAGGAGGAAAGGACAGCACGCTTGGTAGCCGACCGGCTTAGGCTGATGGGCGTCCAAGTCACCGAGAAAATAGCTGGGAATGGCGTTATGGGGATTATCGAAGGACGAAGCGCCGGAAAGACGGTTGCCCTGAGGGCGGACATGGACGCCTTGCCGCTTCAGGAGAATTCCGGTTTGGCATTTGAATCCGTCAATCCCGGCGTGATGCATGCCTGTGGCCATGATTTTCATACGGCAAATCTTTTGGGCGTAGCTTATGTTTTATCAAACTTGCATCAAGAGTGGGACGGCACGCTGAAACTCATTTTCCAGACAGGCGAGGAAAACGGCGGCGGCGCCAGGGAAATGATCAAAGAAGGTATTCTGGAAAGTCCCCGAGTGGAGGCGCTGGTCGGCATGCACGCGCTTCCCGCACCCAGGGGATACCTAAGCCTGGGTTACGGAGCCAGCACTGCCTTTTCCGACAGGATTACCCTTACGGTTAAAGGGAAAAAAGCGCACGCTTCCAAGCCGCAGCAAGGCGTGGATGCTATCGTAATAGCAGCTCAAATTATAAACGCATTGCAGACGGTATTAACCCGGCAGATCGATCCGATCGAAACAGCAACATTCTCACTAGGAAAAATCAATGGAGGCACGGCCTCCAACATAGTTCCTGATCTTGTAGAAATTGTCGGTACGATGCGCTGTTTTTCGCTTGATGTTCGCGAAACAATGAAAGCGAGCATCGCCCAAATTGCTTCGTCCATAGCTGCCGGTATGGGAGGAGAATGCGAGGTCGCCTTCAGGGAAGGATACCCTGCGGTTGTTAATGACGAAAGGCTTACGAACATAGTAAAGGATGTCGCGTGTTCCCTTTATGGCGAGATTAGGGGAAGAACTCCGGATGTTATTTCCAGCCCTGTGCAGGAGTTGGTTAAGATTGATGGCCCGCGACTCGCCGCCGAAGACTTCGGCTTTTATTCCCAAAAGGTGCCGGCCTGCTTGTACTGGGTGGGCACCGGCAGTTTGACCCCCTTGCACAGTGCGGACTTCACGATCAACGAGGATATCGCAAAAATTACGCTTCCGCTTATGTCACTAACTGCTTTGGCAATATTGTAGGGGAAGTGCCAAATAAAAATGTTTGAAATTCTGAATATCGAACAAGGAATTTCGAACCGCAGAAGTGCGCTGGCCCAGCCAGTACTTCAAAATTCAATATTTCTTGTTCGATATTCTGCGGTTCAAAAACTTCTCCATGCAGTTGGATTCTTGATGCCTTGGTTGAATCTTCATTCAACCCGAACATACCATTTATAAAGGAGTCGCCGTGACCTATAAGCAGTCCAAGAGTTATTTCGCAGTGCTGGCTGTAATCCTTTGTGCTGCTGTCCCGGTGCCGGCCCAGATCTCGATCGTGAAAGTCACTGGAGGTACGGTTGAAGGTGTCGTGAAAGATGGCATTGCCTCCTTCAAAGGCATACCCTTTGCCGCCCCTCCGGTAGGGAATCTGCGTTGGAGAGCGCCGCAATCGGTGAAACCTTGGCAAGGCGTGAGGAAAGCTTATGATTTCGCACCGGGTCCAATGCAGGACACTGGTTTCGGTGCCGTTCTGGGAGGACCACAAATAATCAGCGAGGACTGCTTATATCTGAATGTTTGGACGGGCACGGAGAAGGCCGGCGAAAAACGGCCCGTAATGGTCTGGATATACGGTGGTGGTTTCGGCATTGGCATGACCAGTACGCCGACCTATGACGGCGCCAACCTGGCCAAAAAAGGAGTTGTGCTGGTAAGTGTGACCTATCGCCTCGGGCCATTTGGCTTCCTCGCCCACCCTGAACTCAGCAAGGAAAGTGGCAAAGGCTCCGGCTGCTATGGCATGCAGGATCAAATTGCCGGTTTGAAATGGGTAAAGGAGAACATTGCGAAATTTGGCGGCGATCCATCCAATGTGACTATTTTCGGCGAGTCCGCCGGAGCCAAATCGGTCGGCTTTCTCGTGACATCTCCCATGGCCAGGGGACTCTTTCATCGTGCCATATCTGAAAGCGGTGGAGCGGTTGCGCCTCCTGTCTTGTCTCTCAGGGAAGCTGAAGCTCAGGGGAAGGCTTATCTTAGCAAGCTTGGGGCCGATGACATCAAGACTGCGCGGACGCTTAGTGCGGAAAAGATTCAGAGTGAAACCAAGGGCATGGGGAACTTCAAGCCTGTTCCCGATGGCGAGACCATATCGGAAGATCCCTATGAACTCTTTGAAACCGGAAAATTCAACGACACGCCGGTTCTGGTCGGAACAAATTTGGATGATGGTGGTCTGTTCCTAACTCAAAAAATTACCGGCGAGGCGTTTGAGCAATATATCCGAAACAAATATAGACCGGGCGCGGAAGAGATCCTGAAAGCCTATCCGCATGCCACAGATGCCGAAGCCATGCGATCTGCAAAGGACGCCATCCGCGAATTCAGCTTTGCATGGTCAACCTGGAACTGGGCAAGATTGCAGTCGAAATATGGCAAGAATAAAGCATTCGTTTATTACTTTGATCACCGCACCACTGCATCACCCGATGGTTCCAGTCATGGCGCAGAAATCCCATATGTGTTTGACAATCTGGGCAAAGCTGGTCAAGGCGGCGGATCGGGTGGCCCCGAAGATAAGGTTCTCTCCGAATTGATCATTTCGTACTGGATCAACTTCGCAAAGAAGGGGAATCCAAACGGCCCGGGCCTGCCTGTCTGGCCGGCCTTTGATGGGAAAGAACAGAAGACTATGTTCTTCGATAGGACTCCCAGTGCTCGACCACATCCGAATGTGGACAAGATCAAAACATTTGACACTCATTTTGCCAGGCTCAGAGAAGATGCCAAAACGAAAAAATAGCCAAGAGTCTGCGCCCGGCGTTTGTGACGAATCTATCGGAAAAGGGACTTGAAACTCATTCCGTTCCTGAACTTCTGGGGCATTCCTCGGTTAAAGTGACTGCGCAGTTTTATATCAATCGGCGGCAGGTTGAAGCCTGCCGGCAACTCTGAGTGTTATTACGGGGGCGGGAGAAGAAAGCAGCTGATCCTGATGTCAGGGATTGGCAGGGGACTTTTGGATTCAAAATTCGCCCGGAGCCGATCTCATCTTTGGTGCCATGGCTTAAAATTTGGGTTGCGGAATTGTTTCGGCGTCTGTAAAGTATTGATTCTGCAGTGTGCGCCCGTAGCTCAGTTGGATAGAGCGTTTGACTACGAATCAAAAGGTCGCAAGTTCGAGTCTTGCCGGGCGCACTTTTAAGATCAAACACTTACCTAGATATTGAAATAACATTTTAGGCGCTCGCTTGATCCATTTGCGTCCTGTTTACCTGTCAATCGAAGAATTCCCCTGCCGCAATGGATTGGCCTCATTCCCTTTTAGGAAACGCGCAAACGAGGTGATCGTTTGCGCCTGCTTGTTGTTCTTTTCCTTCATTGCTGCCGTTCCTCCGTGAGCCTGCACAGCCTTAGGTCGAGCGTCGGAGCTGGAAAAACGGTCGGTGAGGCCGGTGATGATGGCGTGGGCCATGGTAACGAGCTGTTCAGCGGACTGTTTCTTGAACCTGTCCGCAACACGGACAGTACCTCCTTTAGATGATGATGTGGTTGGTGGTTACACGAACACGGTCGGCACTTCGCCGACGAACTTCTCCGCAATGGAGAAAACCGTTTCAGATACGAAGAAAATGGGTTCCGCTTTTGAAAAAAGATGGTCGAGGATCGAGTGCATCTTCTCAACGACAAAGACCAGAGTCGAAACGACGAAGACCATGGTCGGAACGACAAAGACCGTGGTTGAGGTGATGAATACCATGGTCAATGGGACAAAGACCGTGGTCAAAGCCATAAATACCATGGTCGAAAAGACAGATACCATGGTCAAAGAAACAAAGACCCTGGTAGCAATGGCAAACACCATGGTCGAAGCGACAAATACCACGGTAAAAGCGACAAATACCACGGTAAAAGCGGCAAATACCATGGTAAAAACGACGAATACCATGGTAAAAATCGACCGTTGCTGGAAGCTTTGTTTTTTCAATAACTTGATCAGCGTCTCCGAGCATGGTATTTGAGACATTTACCATGGTATTTGAGACGGGGACCATGGGGTGGGAAATGAATACCATGGTAACAAA
>JAHFUH010000513.1 GCA_023265215.1 Acidobacteriota bacterium | reverse complement strand
TAACCCCCGGAATGGCCCCTGCGCATCGAAAAAGCTTTCGGCCCAGATATGGATCATCTGCTGCGAATGCAGCTGGCCTATGATATCGCCCGGATGCGCCAATGCTCAGGAAAGATTGCCGTTAAACCATACAAGGCGGCATAAGATCATATTTTGGCATCTATTTTAGAGGCGACCTGATGGCCGCGGTCAGGCTGAAAAAGCAGGCGTTAAACAAAATATGATAAGCGATTATGAAAAGGGCCCCAGCCAGCGGACAAAGAAAATGGCTTCCAAGTTTGCTGAAATCCTGAAAGTGAAGCCTGCCAGATTCCGGTAATTGGCACGGAACCGGCGCATATTATGCTTCCAGGCTACATCAAATGATCAGACAAGAGTCTGGCTGACTCTCAATTTCCCACATCGCCCTATATCGGGAGTTACAGCCTTCTTTTATGCTTGATCCTACGTAAGTTCCTGCCTCTGTTGAATTTAGTAAGCATGCTAAATAGTGATCAGCAGAATCCCTCAAAATGTGAGCCACAGATCTTTTCTCTAAGAATAATTTCGCTGCTACGTTATTCTCTATTGAATATCATTTCGTTCCTTTCTCAATCGGACAGTATCCATCCGCTGAAAAATAGGGAGCGGCGTGACTATGAATTTAATTTTGGCTACGAAAGAAGACCTAAAATCAAAGTGACAGCCTATCATATCTATCCTTAACGCAGGATTCCGCCTTTTGGCCGGGAGACAGGAATGAAGGAGGCGAATCAAATGAAATTCGGAGGTTTATTTCTATTGCTGGTTCTGTTCATTCTTTTTTCTTCTTTAGAAAACGCAATCGCAGCCGACGAGATCAATCTTGGCCGAACGAGCTTAGCGACGGTGAATGCGTCGTCGGTTAACGGAAGCAGGAGCCTGTCGAATCCTTACTATGGGGTACTGAACCTTTTTGACAATGGAGAAAACCGGATCAACGGCATTAATTACGACTGCTGGCTGTCAGATGGGGGATCGGCGCATCAATGGGTTGAATTGATCTTTGCAACTCCCGTGAAGATAACGTCTATAGATGTAGACAGCGATCGCATTGAGGCAGCGAAACAACACCGAAAAGCTGACGAAGAAGCCTTGAAAAATGAGTTAGTAGCGTCAAGCATCATTCCCAAATATTACGAAGAAGTTCCCTTTAGCGTGCAAGTGGAGAGCGTCGCCGACACAGTTCAGACCTATCAGGGAGAGGATGGGAAATTGATTTTTGATCCCTCGATCCAGGGCGTGTCCAGAGTGAAGATCCTGTTCTATCCGAAGCCGAGTAAAGAATCGAATCTTGTTAAGATATATGAAATTAAAATCCTAGGCCATCGACCTTCTGTGCCATTCGAGGAACGCAAGCCCAAGATTCAACTGTCAGACGACAATGTCATGAAGAGTTCGCATGAGGAATTTTTGGGCTGGTTGCATTCCATTGATACAGAGGCAACCTATCGAATCGAGTCTCAAGGAGATTCGAAGGTTGTTATATATAGTCTGGACGGGACGGATATATTCCAATCACGTATTGATCAGACAGGGACCGTGCAAGGTGAACGCTTGGCAAAATTCGTAAAGTTCAAAACGCAGCTACAGAAGCACTGACTGACGCGATTTTCAGAGAATGAGGATATGGAGTTAGTCGAAGTAACCAACCCACTTCGCCGTAATGTTGCGGAATCTGTCCCGCAACATTACGGCGTCGAACCTCGCAACAAACCTAACCGCTGATAACCGGCTGTTTCCAGTATGTCTATTGGCTGAAATCCTGGACAACCATTGTTTTTTCTGAATTCTCAAACAATGGCTGTCCACATCCCGCACATCCCGTCGATGCCGAGCAGGCCATCGCAGGCTTGAAGGAATTTGGCGATAATTTGCTCGCGGCGTTTTTGCGCACCCGACAAATGCAAGATCACCTCAGGTTAGTCCAACCCCTGTCGTGCTGGAATTTAGTTAATGATGGATTCTTTAGTAATCTTTAAATACTCAGCCACATCTCTGAGAATTTTATTGAGAGTGCCTATTTTGATTGGATCGTGGTCCGGGATGGTTATTTGAATGCTCAATTCCCATCTGATGACTTGTCAACCTAATATGGCTGCCAGACTGCCGTGTGATGGAATAGCCGAATTTTTCAAGGAGTTTGCACAGTTCGCGGCCGGAGAGGTTTCTTGGAATCCTATGCACAGGACAGGACCTCATCTCTGACAAAATGGAGACGGACGATTTTAGGGAGATCCTCCTGTTTTTCAAAATGGCATTTGATAGCGTCCAGGACGTTAACCTTCAATTCCTCTTCTGTATCACCTTGGGTGAAAATGGAATGACCGAGGGCTTGGGCGTTGAGACCGCCTTCAGGGTCCTGTTCAACGAGAAATAGGATTTCTTCCATAGTCGGGTTCCTCCATTACAACAATAATATACACGTTTTCTTTTCGTACGCCAGGGCGAAAGACAAGACGGATAAGTCACTGGAAGGCTTTACCTCGATTCGCCCGCCATTCTGCAGACTCCTCGGTCCGATCTCATCAGCGGCAAGCGCTGGCTGCACATTTTCGCGGAAAGAATCTGGAAGAATCTGGAAGAATCTGGCCGCCCAGAGCGCCGGGATAAACCGGCATGAAGTAGAGAATGAAAGAGTCTTACAGGAAAGGAGTAGCGAACCATCCTGACCTCGAGTCTTGGGTTAGCGGCTGAGAGGCCGAGGCCAAGCGTAGACAGAGGCACTGGTGGGCAGGGTATAGAGCTGCGAAAACATAATCCAGGGCGCCGACCCTGTTGGGTGAAGGGGAAGGCAACATCGAGGCATGCGCAAGCGCGAGTGTGCCAGGAGCCCTGCGTAGTAGTAGACCCCTGGCACGCTAGGAAACTTCATGCACGAGAACCGGGAGACCTCCGAACTGTCTGCACGCGAGAGTGGAGCAGACCGGCCAGAGAAGGCAAACCGCCGCAAGACTGGCGCGAACGGAACGGAGGAGTCGGACTACGCCATAGTACCGATGAACGGGCCGAACAAAGGAGAGCCGACGAAAGAAGGCTTGACTGCGGAGGCTAGGGAGGGAAGGGCGCGGACCAAGGAAAACATCAGTCAGGCCCACACGAACCCGACACAGGGAGGGACGAAAGGCGTGTCACAGGGGCTGGCGGGTGTGCGCCAGGCGGCGCGAGCGAAAAAGGGAGAGCGGTTCACGGCTCTACTCCATCATCTAACGCCGGAACTTTTGCGGACCAGCTTCTACGCACTAAAGCGGGAGGCGGCGGCAGGAGTGGACGGGGTGAGATGGAAAGAGTATGAGACTGGGTTGGAAGGGCGGATAGCCGACCTGCACAGCCGAGTGCAACGCGGAGCCTATCGGGCGCAGCCCTCAAGGAGAGTGTGGATACCGAAGGCCGACGGGCGGCAGCGTCCGTTGGGGATAGCGGCGTTGGAGGACAAGATTGTTCAACAGGCCGTGGTCACGATTCTCAATGAGATATACGAGAATGACTTTCTGGGATTCTCCTACGGGTTCAGGCCGGGGCGTAGCCAGCATCAAGCGTTGGATGCGCTGACGGTAGGGATTACGCGGAAGCGAGTGAACTGGGTGTTGGATTTGGACATTCGTGGATTTTTCGACAACATGTCGCATGAATGGACGGTCCAATTTGTAGAACACCGAGTAGGGGACCCGCGGGTGCTGCGGCTGATACGGAAGTGGTTGAAGGCTGGAGTATCCGAAGAAGGGGAGTGGACGGAGAGTAAGGTAGGAACTCCGCAAGGGGCGGTGATATCGCCGCTGCTGGCGAATATCTATCTGCATTATGCTCTCGATCTTTGGGTGGAAGTATGGCGACGGAAGGTAGCGCACGGCAATATGATCGTAGTGCGATACGCAGATGATGCGGTGCTGGGCTTTGAGGTCAAAGAGGAAGCCGAGCGGTTTCTGCGCGAGTTGCGGGAGCGGCTGGCCAAATTTGGCTTGGAGCTACATCCAGAGAAGACGCGGCTGATCGAGTTTGGTCGATACGCAGGATCAAATCGGGAAGGTCGCGGCAAAGGGAAGCCGGAGACGTTCGACTTTCTGGGATTCACGCACATGTGCGGGAAGAACGGGAAGACGGGATATTTCGTGGTGCGGCGCAAAACGGTGAAGAAGCGGATGCGGGCGAAGCTGCAGGCGTTGAAGGAAGAGCTTCGTCGGCGGATGCACGAACCGTTAGCGGAGACCGGGAAATGGCTCCAAAAGGTCGTCCGAGGTTACTTCCAGTATTACGCCGTCCCGGAGAATATGGCCAGTCTAG
>JAHFUH010000083.1 GCA_023265215.1 Acidobacteriota bacterium | reverse complement strand
ATCGGCGCCCGCATGATCACGCCCTTCATGGACCCGGAAGTGCTGGAAGCGATCAACACCATGAAAAAGGCGGCGGAACTATCGATGGTCCCCTTGAAGATCTCGATGGAGACGGGGAAGCGCCTCAACGCCATGGGGTATCCCAGTCTGTTCATGGGATTCGGCGCTGCGCCTTTCGACGTTGTCGGCGACACGTTGCGGGGCACCCGCGGCGTTTTGACGGATTTGTATCGCTGTCCGGACAAGGTAATCCGCGCCTGCGAAAAAGTGTTGGATTTGGTGCCGGTTCCGGACATTCCGTTTGGCGCGCCTCCCCTGATTATGATGCCGCTGCACAAAGGGGACGACACCCACATATCGATAAAACAGTTTGAAAAATTTTACTGGCCGACTTTCAAGCAAACCCTGCTGAACATGATTAACGAAGGATTGATACCCGCACCTTTTGCAGAGGGAGTCTACACTCAGCGGCTCAACCATCTGATGGAGCTTCCGGAGAAATCGGTGCTCTGGTTCTTCGACAGGACCGACATGCACAAGGCAAAAGACACTTTGGGCGGCCACAGCTGCATCATGGGCAATGTGCCGATCACGCTGATTGCAACCGGGACGGCGGAACAGGTGAAGGAGCGCTGCAAAGATCTTATCGATTACTGCGGCAAGGGAGGCGGATACATTCTTTGCTCAGGAACGCAGCTCGACGATGCCAAAGAAGAAACCGTCCGCGCCATGATCGACTTCACGAAGGAATATGGCGTATATCGATAATAGCTATTAGCTGTCAGCTATTAGCTTTCAGCTTTCAGCAAAAACTACTCGGCATTTTTGGCTGAGAGCTGATGGCTGATATCTGACGGCTCCGAATGGAAATCAAATGACTAAATTACAAAAAACAGCGGATAAGACAGTTGAGACGACACCGATAACCAAATTAGGCAATTATCGCTGGGTGATTTGTGCGCTGCTTTTTTTCGCAACGACGGTGAATTATGTGGATAGGGCGGTGCTCGGGGTTCTGGCACCGACACTGCGCACTGAAATCGGATGGACGGATCAGCATTACGGCTATATCACTGCGGCTTTCACTCTCGCCTATGCGATCGGTTTTCTTTTCGCCGGATGGCTTATCGACAAGATAGGAACAAAAATCGGATACACGATTTATTTGGCAGTGTGGTCGATTGCCGCTGCCGCTCACGGACTGGCGCGCTCCGCTTTTGGATTTGGCCTGGCCCGTTTCGGACTGGGCATTGGCGAATCGGGCAATTTCCCCGCATCGATCAAAACTGTGGCGGAATGGTTTCCAAAAAAAGAACGAGCTCTGGCGACCGGCATTTTTAATGCCGGCACAAATGTTGGAGCTGTAGTAGCGCCGGCAGTGGTTCCATGGATCGCGCTGAACTGGGGTTGGCAATCAGCCTTTTTCATAACGGGTATCGCCGGCCTGGTGTGGATCGTATTTTGGTTGCCCATTTACCGAAACCCTTCTGAGCATCCCCGGGTTTCTCAATCAGAGCTTGCTTATATCGAAAGCGATCCGCCCGACCCTGAAGCAAAAATTCCATGGGGGCATTTATTGCCACACCGTCAGACATGGGCCTTTTCCATTGGAAAATTCATGATCGATTCCGTCTGGTGGTTTTATTTGTTCTGGTTTCCAACATTCATGAATGACCGCTTCGGGGTGGATTTGAAGGGGATCGGCTTGCCGATGATTACAGTCTATCTCCTGGCCGATGTTGGATCGGTCTTCGGCGGCTGGCTCAGTTCATCGCTGATCGGAAAGGGCTGGACGGTCAATGCAGCACGCAAAACAGCTATGCTGATTTGCGCCGTTTGCATTTTGCCGGTAGCAATGGCGCCGATTGTGAATGGGAAATGGCTTGCCGTGTGGTTGATCGGGATCGCCGCCGCTGCCCACCAGGGGTTCTCCGCCAATCTCTTTACCACGGCGTCCGACATGTTTCCGAGAAAGGCGGTTGGATCCGTTGTGGGAATCGGCGGCTTTGCCGGCGCCATGGGAGGTTTTTTCATGAACCTGGGCGTCGGATGGCTTAAACAGAATACGGGCAGCTTTGTAGTAATGTTCATGATTGCAGGCGTTACTTATGTGATTGCCCTGCTGATCATACATTTGCTCGTTCCAAAACTGGAACCCGCAAAAATTTAGGATGCAGCCGATTAGTTCCTGGGAGCGCCGGCGTCTCGCCAAATGCCGCATAGTTTTTGAAAAAAGAGGTTTTTAGGTCCGAAGGACCGGCTGTGAATAGGCCCGGCCGTAAGGCCGGGATAGGATTGAGCGCGCAATGAGCGCCGAAGGTGCGGCACTTCAGCTGTTGTGCCGGCTCTTCGAGCCTCATATGTCCATCGCTCCCACCCCGAGCTGACGCTCGGGGCTATTTACTGCCGGCCCTTTGGGCCTCAATTATAAAAACTATGCGGCATTGTGCGAGCCGCCGGCGCTCCCAGTGAAAGACGACTAAAGCGGTTTGCGGGCGCGGATGAAGGCGCTCATGAACTTCTTGTCCACCTTCGGCGCAATTGCATCCACGTTAAAGCCTTTGTCCGTAAGAAAGGAAAGGGCGTCCTCCGCCGAAAAAATCCGAGTAGGCTCCACTCCGATCTCCACAAAGCCGGCGGCCTTAAGTTTCGCCTGATAATCATTCTCTTCCAAAGCGCCCGCAATGCAGCCTGCCCAAAGAAGCAGGTTTTTTTTTAAATCGGCGGGAATGTCTCCCCGGGTCACAACATCGGACACGGCAAAGCGTCCTCCCGGCTTGAGCACCCGGAATGCCTCCTGCAACACACGATCCTTGTCCGCGGAGAGATTGATGACGCAATTCGAAATAATCACATCAACCGAGTTGTCGGGCAAAGGAATGTGCTCTATTTCGCCCTTCAGAAATTCAACATTTTCGATGCCGGCCTTTTTCTGATTTTCCCTGGCCAGCGCTAGCATCTCATCCGTCATATCGAGCCCGTAGGCCTTCCCGCCGGGGGAAACGCGTTTGGCTGAAAGAAAAACATCAATGCCGCCGCCGCTGCCCAAGTCCAGGACAGTTTCGCCGGGCTTCAATTCCGCCAGCGCGGTCGGGTTGCCGCATCCCAGGGACGCGAGCACCACCGTATCAGGCAGTCCCGACTTCTGCGCTTCATCGTACAGGTTTGTGATGATCGGATCGATATTAATAAGGGAGGACGGGCTGCTGCCGCAGCAGGCGCGGCCTTTTCCCGAAATGACCCTGGAAGCAGCTTCGCCGTATTTTTCCTTCACTGCGTTTTTGATGTCCATGGGCCCAGATTAGCATAGAAACAAAAGAATGTGAGTGCGGTCACAATAGATTTGTCGGGAACATACGAATATAAGGGATGAGTTGTGTTTTAGATACTCCGGAAATCGTATATCAACTGAGTTTAAGAAAAGTACTTTTGCCCCGCAGGTGACATGATGGCAAATCGGTGGGAATTTAAAAAAACTATTATTTTCGGATTTTTATTTCTTATTTCTTCAGTCTCCTTTTTTGCTTTTCAAACATCGTCCGTGACTGTCGGGAGTGCAACGGAATTGCAGAATGCCATCGCGCGCGCCAATTCATCGGGCGGAAACACGACAATTCTGCTTCGGGACGGAACATATACCCTCACCGCCACTCAATATATCAATGCGCCCAACGTCACGGTAGCCAGCGTATCCGGCAACCGGGACAGCGTGATTGTCCAGGGCGATGCGATGAGCGATGCCGCTGTGGTGAAGTCGATTTTTCGCGTGGCTGCCGACTATTTCACTGTTCGCAACATTACGATGCAGAAGGTCGGGTGGCACATCATTCAAGTTGCCGGCGAATTAGATGCGGACAATACGGTAATCAGCAACTGCGTTTTCCGCGACGGCTATGAGCAGCTGCTGAAAATATCCTGGGAGTCCACCACTCCCACTATTAGCGGCGATAACGGGCTGTTGGAAAATTGCCTCTTCGAATACACGGCCGGCATTGGCCCGCAATACTACATTGGAGGCATTGATGCTCACGGGTCTAAAAACTGGATAATCCGGGGGAATACCTTTAAAAACATAATCAGCCCGAGCAGTACGGTTGCCGAACACGCCATTCACGTCTGGGATCCTCCGTCCTGCAATACGTTGATTGAAAAAAACCTGATCATCAACTGCGACCGCGGGATAGGGTTGGGGTTGGGGGACCGGGGGAGTTCGGGAGGGATCATCCGGAACAACATGATCTATCACGCAGCAGGCAACGGATCTTACGCGGATGTGGGCATCGGGATCGAGACGTGCCCGGACGTTCAGATTTACAACAATACGATCTTTTATGAAAACAGCTATCCCAATGCAATTGAATACCGCTTTAGCGCCACGACAAACCTCTCAATCAGAAACAATTTAACGAACAAAACCATCCAGGCTCGTGACGGGGCGTCCGCCACGCTCTCCAATAATGTGACAAATGCGGCGAGCTCGTGGTTCGTAAGTCCGGGCGCTGGGAATTTGCATCTCGCGTCCGCCGTCGGCAGCGTTGTAAATGCCGGTGTGGCCATCTCCGGTCTGGTGGACGATTTTGACGGCCAGAGCCGCCCTGCCGGTGCCGGAATGGATATCGGAGCTGATGAATATTTGGCCCTGGTGGGCCCGCTGTCGCCCGCAAATCTTCGACTTCTGAAATAAACTGTACCTGTGTAGTGCGTCGGAAGTTCACTGACTAGTCTATGAAGCGCAGAAGTTAGCTACCACCCGCTATGCGGGTGGCTTGATGAAGGCCCCCCCGAGGGCATAGGTGTTAAGTTCGGGACTCCTGATCCGGAAGATTTTGATCGGATCCGCAAATGCGTCCCAGCGGGACGCTATGAAAATAGCCCGGCACTTCAGTGCCGGGCTAGGATCACGGTGTCCCTACGGGACACATCTGGTATCACAACTGAATCCGTATTAGCCCCAAATTACGGGTAGGGATCAGGAGTCCTGAAGTTAAGGAAGGCTTCATTAAGCGCTGAAAGCGCGGAGCAGCAAAGCCCAGGGCGCAAGCCCTTGGGAAGTCCGAGCAGCTTTAATCATCAGCCCTGTAAGGGCGGCGCAGGCTGTTTCGCCCCTACAGGGCTTACGATAGTTTGCAGCAAAGCCCAGGGTTTCGGCTGCTTCGCAGCCTTCACCCTGGGCTTTGCTGCCTCGCGCTTTCAGCGCTTGGAATAAAATCTTTCCATAATAAAACGATCTCCAGGGCCGGCATTAATTCAATTGGCCGATGCAGGATGGATTGAGAATTCTCAACTCAACACCTATGCCCCCGAGGGGGCCATGGGTGCAAGTCCGCCAGCGGCTGGCTGACATCCGCTATTGAGCAAAATCCAGAATGTCGAATATCGAACAAGGAATATCGAATTTCGAACCGCTTCGAAATTCGATATTCCTTGTTCGATATTCTGCGGTTCAAATACATAATTACAATTGCACGCCGGAACGGCAGAGCCTTTTCGCCCCGCCATAGGCGGCGGCTTACCAGGGGTAGTTATTTGTGTTTTTCCCGCGCCATCCGAATATTCCGCCTCCCGATGAAAGCAAGTCCGACAAGGCCCGTGCCAAAAAGCATGAGGGCCGCAGGTTCCGGGGCAATGCTGGCGTCGTGACTGAACCAATAAATTCCAGGCTGCAACGTGATCGGAGTATTTAAATTGTAAGTCAGACGAAAAATAGGATCGATTGACTCATCAGAAAACACACGATCTACGCCGGTGTCGCTCCAGGAGAACCTGCCACCGGTATTGTCCGAAGAAAAAACATCTCCGTTGAAACCGCCGGTATTGACCGGCAGCAGTTCACCATCCACGTTGGACCAGATGTTCATCCGGTATTTAATGTCCTGCGAATTCGGATTGAACGGATAAGAGTCCGCATCGCTGCCGTTCCCATCAAAGTAACCGATCAGGGTGTTGAAAGTAGTCGCCTGCTCCAGCTTGAAATAGCCCGCGTAAATCCAATCCCAGTTGTTGGACATCGAGTATCCCTTATAAAGGCCGTGATCATTGCCGAGGAGATTCTCGTTGTAGTAGGAGCCATAGGTGTTGTTTTCGATGCCGTTGTTGTCATAAACAATCGAGTTGCTATTTTTCAGCGTCATAGCAAGACCGGAATTTTCCGGAAACCAAGCTTCGTTTTGCCATAAATTGATCGGATAGCCGTTATCCGGGTCGTCACTCAGGAAGCTGAATAAACCACTCGATGCATCGGCAACCGGGATCTTGCCTCCGGTTATGACGTAGTAGGAGCCATTGGCATCCGTTTGGTGATCGGCGATCCCGTTGAATGGTGATGCCTGCACAGGAAGTGCCGCGAAAACGAATAGAATTGCAAACACTAGCGATGTGAGTTTAATCATGATAACCATCCTTGGTTTTATCTGGTTTAATGCTTGGAAGTCCAACTTCTTAAGCAACACATATGCCAAAGAGTTGGGCCGTTCGAATGATCCGGGAGCCATGCATTGATAAACGTTTGCCGGATATATGGTTGCAGGAAATATAAGAATATTGGAGTGCGACAAAAGTGAACCATGATGCGCACTCTTCGCTTCTCACAATGCAAAGCTATCTGCCAGGCAGCAGCAGCGGGAAGCGGATCCGATGGCACGAATCTGCTGATATTTCAGCATCTTACCGTGGAATAGGAATTTGCATATAAACTGTAAATCTCCCCGACACTCGGAGATGTCCTCATTTTCCCGTGCCATCCGCGTATTCCGCGTCCTAACCTCGAGGTTGCAAATTGCTGCGGAGCAAGTAATAATCTTTTCCACAAATTCTGACCGCGGAGGAATGGCCGAGTGGTCGATGGCGGCGGTCTTGAAAACCGTTAGGGGTGTAAGCTCCTCGTGGGTTCGAATCCTACTTCCTCCGCCACACCTGCTTGCGCATGTGTTTTTGTCCGCGTTTTTCCGCGTCCTTCTGTTTGGCCACGCCGAATTCAACACTAGTTATTTTTATTGCGAAAAAGGAAGAATTCGTTATTTATTGATATTGGCAAACAGGAACAGTTGTCTGTGGATGATCTTTAAGCGGAGGATGGCGTGAAAAAAACCTATTGGATTTTGGCATTTTTTTCTGCATTGGCTCTTGGACAGGACCGGAACAGCCTGTTCGAAAATGCGGAACCCAAGTCGTATGCAGTCAAGAGCGTCCTGGTACAGGGAGAAGTGCAAAACCCGGGATATGTCGGCCTGGATTCGCTCCCGTTGCGCAGCAGCGCAATCAAAGAACTGGGCATGGAAAACGGCAAGCAGGTCTTCAAAGGCGCCTTCTTCGTGACCGGCTATTCCCTCTATGACATACTCGACAGCAAGAAATTCAAGAAAGATCCCGAGAATAAATTCTCGCCTCCTGTAGACCTGTATGTGATCGTCGAAAATGAGAAGGGCGAAAAGGCTACGTTCAGCTGGGGCGAGATCTACTATCGCAACAGCTTCGACATTTTGATCGCAAAAACCATTTGGGCGATAAATCCATCCCGGGCGAAAACGAAATGGGCATTGCCTGAAGAGCCGCGGCTCATGTGCGGCAGTGATCTTTTGAATATCCGGTTTCTGAGCAATCCGACGAAAATTACCGTTAAATCTTTTCACGGCAATCTGCCCGACGAGAAGCCCAAAGACATCTATTCCGCTGAATTTAAAATCGTGACCAGCGCCGGCTCCGTCAGCATCGGTGAAATCGGCTCCTCCGCCGAGAAGCGGACTTTGAACAATGTCCGCTATGGACATGGGATGGGATTCAAGGACGTGCAGAACCTCACGGGATTCAGGCTGAAGGATTTGATCGAGCTCAGGCTGAACCCCGGCGATGTACGCGATAGCATCGCCGTTGTATCCGCAAAAGACGGATACCGCGTGGCATTAAGCGCGAGCGAAATACTCAATCGCAATGACAACCAGGATTTTATCCTGGTCGACAGGAAAGGATCTGCCGAAGACGGACGCTATTTGCTATTCGAAGCCGGCGATTTCTTCGCCGATCGAGATGTCCGATCCGTGGAAAAAATAGAATTTATGAAATGACCTGTTCAGCCTAAAAGCTGAAGTAAAACCATGGGGACATTTATGTCCTATAAAAATCAATCATATTACATTTTTGTAGCAGTCATCTGCGCCCTCTCCACTGTTTGGGCCAGCTTATATTTCTTTTGTTTGCACTATTTTACAGGAATAAAACGCAGCCACGCCGGATTTGGCAATTGAATTGCTAATTTCTACACTGAACAGGCAATTGTTCTAGGGTAATATTTGAAATACACTGGATAAGGGAATGTCAACTTCGCAAGAAAGGGGAATATAAAACAAAATGAGCACCTCGCGAATGAGTGCGATTGCAGCCGTCACCAATTACAAACCACTTGAAAAGCCTCTGAATTTTTCAGAAACACCCTCAAAAGATTTGTTCGGCGTTAACGTGTTCAGCGATGCCGTCATGAGAGAGCGGCTGCCCAAAGCAGTTTACAAAGCGATGCGCCGGACCATCGACAACGGCGAAAAGCTGGATATTTCAGTGGCGGATGCAGTAGCAATCGCCATGCGCGACTGGGCTATCGAAAAGGGAGCCACTCATTACGCCCACGTATTCTACCCGCTTACCGGACAGACGGCCGAAAAGCATGACAGCTTTCTCGAACCCGACGGCAAGGGGGGAGTGTTGGCCGAGTTTTCTGCCAAACAATTGATTCAGGGCGAACCGGACGCTTCCAGTTTCCCTTCCGGCGGTCTGCGCGCCACGTTTGAAGCTCGCGGCTACACGGCGTGGGACGTAACCAGCCCGGCGTTTATTCTTGAAAATCCGAACGGCACTACGCTCTGCATTCCGACCGCATTCTGCTCCTGGACGGGCGATGCACTGGACAAGAAGGTCCCCCTGCTCCGTTCCATGCAGGCGCTCAACGCAATGGCGCAGCGCATGCTGAAACTGTTCGGCGAAACCGATCCTGGGTTGGTCTTCTCCACCGCAGGGTGCGAACAGGAGTATTTCCTGATCGACCGGAATTTCTTTTTCGCAAGGCCGGATCTGATCAACGCGGGCCGCACATTATTCGGCGCCAAGCCTCCCAAAGGACAGGAACTCGAAGATCAATATTTCGGCGCGATTCCGGAACGGGTTCTTGCCTGCATGCTGGAGACCGAGCGCGAGCTGTACAAACTCGGCGTTCCTGTAAAGACGCGGCACAACGAAGTCGCGCCGGCTCAATACGAAATTGCACCTATGTACGAAAACGCAAACCTGGCAACCGATCATCAATATCTCACGATGACCACTCTCCAGCGCGTTGCGCAGAAATACGGCATGACCTGCCTTCTGCATGAAAAGCCATTCGCGGGAATCAATGGATCGGGCAAACACCTGAACTGGTCCCTGGGCACGCGGTCTCAGAATCTTCTTGAACCGGGCGACACTCCGCACAGCAACATGCAGTTCCTGGTGTTCTGCGCCGCTGTAATCCGCGCAGTTCATCTTTACAGCGATCTGCTGCGCGCGACGATAGCGCACGCCGGCAACGATCATCGCCTGGGCGCAAACGAAGCGCCTCCAGCAATCGTATCAATTTATCTTGGCGAGCAACTCACCGACATTTTCAATCAGATCGGCGAGGGGAGCACCCTAAGCTCCAAGAAGCCCGGCCATCTGAACATTGGGGTCGACACTCTCCCGGCCTTTCCCAAAGATGCCGGCGACCGCAATCGCACCAGCACATTCGCATTCACCGGCAACAAATTCGAATTTCGCGCCGTCGGTTCCGGCCAGTCCGTCTCAGGCCCGCTGGTAGCGCTGAATACGATTATGGCGGATTCGCTGGATTACATCGCCACCGAACTGGAGAAATCAACCGGGGGCAATCCGGAGAAACTGAACAGCGCGGTTCAAGATGTGCTGCAAAAGATTGTCAAGAAGCATAGGGCCATCATTTACAATGGCGACAACTACGTTGAAGCGTGGTCCAAGGAAGCCGCTCAACGGGGCTTGCCGAACCTGCGCAACACGGTGGAAGCTCTTCCGGCCCTGGTCGCCAAGAAGAACATCGATTTGATGGAAAAGTTCAACATTCTTTCGCCTCGCGAAATGGAAAGCCGCTGCGAAATATATATGGAGCGGTACGTCAAGGATGTGGCGGTGGAAAGCAACCTGACCCTCGAGATCGCGAAAACCACAATTTTCCCTGCGGCCATCAAATACCAGAATCAACTGGCGTCAACCGCACTGGCATTGAAGCAATTGGGAAAAACTCCCTGCATAGCCATTCTGGATCAGCTGAGTGAGCAGGTTCAGAATCTGGAGAACGCTATGGCGGTTTTGGAGAAAGCGCTCGGAAGTCACGCGGAAGGGTCGACTCTTGACCACGCCAAACATGCCCGGGATCACGTTGTCCCGGCAATGGCCAAGGTACGGGAAGCAGCCGATAATTTGGAAGGCATCGTGTCTGATGAATTCTGGCCTCTTCCGACCTACCAGGAGATGCTGTTTATTAAGTAGTTGCTTTTTCGTTGACGTGGTCGGGTCGTGGACGGTTTTAAAATATGAAAAAGCCGTCTACGGCCACGATCACGACAGCTCCTCAGTCTCAAATAGCAAATCACCAATCACCAATCACAAATTCTTTTTGTATTTATTTGTCATTGGTGATTTTTCATTTTTTGGAATCTATAGTGTAAGATTCTCCTGAAAAATCCAGGAGAAAGCATGAAGAAGATACTTCAGGGAAATGAAGCCATTGCCAGAGGCGCGTGGGAAGCGGGGGCGACGGTCGGCTGCGCCTATCCGGGAACGCCAAGCAGCGAAATACTGGCTGAATTATCCAGGCATAAAGAAGTTTACACCGAGTGGTCGCCCAACGAAAAAGTAGCCCTGGAGGTGGGCCACGGAGCTTCTCTGGCGGGAGGCCGCACACTCGTCTGCATGAAACATGTCGGCCTGAACGTTGCGGCCGACCCTCTGATGATCATTTCCTATACGGGCGTAAAAGCAGGTCTCGTCATTGTCGTGGCGGACGATCCCGGGCAACACAGTTCACAGAACGAACAGGACAGCAGGCACTGGACGCGCTTCGGCAAGATCCCCATGCTTGAACCTGCTGATTCACAGGAATGCAAGGATTTCACCCGACTGGCGTTTGACATCAGTGAAGCTTTCGACACTCCTGTTCTTCTCAGAAGCGAAACCCGCGTTTCCCATTGCGATTCCCCGGTCGAACTTGGAGAGAGAACGGAGTCCCAGGTCGGGAAAGGTCTGGATCGCAAAGAAGTGGAAAAGCTAGTCATGGTTCCCGTGCACGCGCGAGCCAGACGTATTTTAGTGGAGCAAAGAACCGCAAAGCTCGCCTCCTATGCCGACCGGGAGTTCCCATTTAATACGACTGAAATCAATGATCCTTCCATCGGCTTCATTTCGTCGGGCGTCTCCTATCTCCACACGAAAGAAATTTTCCCTCAATACTCATTCCTGAAAATTGGGATGGTGTGGCCCTTGCCCAAAAAACTGATCGCGGAATTTTTTGAGAAGGTTGAGAAAGTCATTGTGGTCGAAGAACTCGATCCTTTTCTCGAAACCGAGATCCGGGCCATGGGATATAAGGTTTGGCATGGAAAAGACCTGATCCCGGCTATCGGCGAGCTTACCCCGACCGTCCTGGAAAAATCGCTCTCCCTGGCTGTGACAGGCAAGGATTACGAACCTCCAAAAGTCCTGGTCCCGATAGAAGATCTGCCGAAAAGACCGCCGAACCTATGCGCCGGTTGTTCGCACCGCCCGCTGTTCTTGGCTTTAAAAAAGCTCGGCCTTTTTGTTTTCGGAGATATAGGGTGTTACGCGCTGGCAGTTTCGCCGCCGCTTTCCGCGATGCACGCTTCTACCTGCATGGGCGCCGGCGTGGGCGGAGCTTACGGCGCCGGGAAAGTGCTGGGCGATACAGGTCTCGGCAAAATCTGCGCCGTGTTGGGTGATTCGACGTTTCTCCACTCAGGCATCGGCCCGCTCATGGATACAGTCTATAACGGAGGCTATTCCACAACGATCATCCTCGACAACTCCATCACCGCCATGACCGGCCAACAGGAGCATCCAGGCACCGGATTTACGATCCAGGGGAATCCGGCCCCGGCTGTCGACTACGAGCAATTGGCCCGGGCGATCGGTGTCCAGCACGTGCGGACAGTGGATCCCTACAATATCAAAGAAACTACCGAAGTGATCCGCGAAGAAGTGAATAGGAACACAGCTTCGGTAATCATTACCAAGAACAGCCCGTGCATTCTTCTCCGGCGGACCAAACCGCTGGACCGCTTCAAACATCACCATTACCAGATCAACGACGACTCCTGCATGGGCTGCCGGCTTTGCCTGGATATAAACTGCCCGGCCATCAGCTGGACACCAAAACCGGGAGTCGCCAAGAACGGACGCAAGAGGAAAGGTGTGGCTTTTATAAATCAGGACCAGTGCGTCGGCTGCGAAGTTTGCACCCAGGTCTGCGAGTTCGAAGGCATCGTGCCTTGTGAGGAGTGAGGAGAGGAACTATGGCCAACAAGACCAGGAATGTTTTTCTTTCAGGCGTCGGAGGGCAGGGCACAATCCTCGCAAGCAACATACTCGGTCAGGCTCTGCTGAATGCCGGATATGAAGTGAAAAAGGCCGAGGTGCACGGCATGGCTCAACGCGGTGGAGATGTGACGACACATTTTCGATTCGGGGAAAAGGTCTACTCGCCGCTTATCAAGCAGGGGGAAGCGGATTTCCTCGTTTCTTTCGAGTTGCTGGAAGCGTTGCGGTACATAAACTGGATCAGGCCCGAAGGCAAGGTCATCCTCAACAATCAAACCATTCTCCCTCCCGCCGTCAACCTTGGGAAAATGAAATATCCCGACAATGTGGAACAGACATTCCGGACTCATTTCGACAATAATGTGTGGGTGGTCAACGGGCGTGAAATCGCAAAATCGCTTGGCAACAGCCAGGTCGCCAACGTCGTCCTGATCGGCGCACTCTCGAAATTTTTTCCTGAGCTGAGCCTGGATCAATGGACCGGCGCGATTCAGGAACTGCTCCCCGCCAGGCTCCACGAAATCAATGTGAAAGCCTTCCACGAAGGCAGGAAACAGATTAACAAATAGCCGCGGCTTAAATCGGGAGTCGGGGTCGGGGTCGGTATCGGGGTCGGCTTTTAAAAAGCGATCCGGCCCTACTCCCCCTGAGAGCGCCAATGTCTCGCTTAATTCTAAACAAAAATATTTGAAATTTAGAATATCGAACAAGGAATTTTGAACCGCAGAAGTGAAGCACTTCGAAATTCAATATTTCTTGTTCG
>JAHFUH010000082.1 GCA_023265215.1 Acidobacteriota bacterium | reverse complement strand
AAACGGATGTGGAAACGTTAGACCGCACCGGCGCCGAGATAGTTCTATCGCAGCTTTCTCAAGTGGAAGCCCTGGTGCTCGGTCCGGGGGTTACGACCCACCCCTCAACCAAAAAGCTGGTTTGGGAATTGGTCCGGCGCTCACCTGTTCCCGTGGTCCTCGATGCGGACGGAATCAATGCATTTGTTTCACCTGCGGAACCCCTCCGCAATGAGTCGGGACAACCGCTAATCATCACTCCTCACCCAGGAGAAATGGCCCGGCTGCTGGGAAAGAGTATTTCCGACGTACAGAAGAATCGCCTGGAAATCGCCCGGGAATCCGCTGTGCGCCTGCATTGCCATGTAATCCTAAAAGGCTTTCAAACGGTCATCGCAACGCCTGAAAGTGATTTGTTTGTCAACGACACTGGGAATCCCGGAATGGCGACGGGCGGAACCGGGGATATCCTTGCCGGAATGGTGGGCAGATTCGTAGCGGGATGGAGTTGCAGGCGCAACAGCGGCGGCAATCAGAACCTGGTGGACTATCTATCGGCTGCGGTTTATCTTCATGGACTGGCCGGCGACCTGGCGGCTGCGGACAAGGGAATGGAATCGCTGATTGCCACCGATCTTTTGGCCTATTTGCCGCAGGCATTTAAAGAGGTTTTAGGCAAATGAGGTCTCGCCGGCGCCGGCATACGGCCGAATTCATCAGCAAGTCTCCGGAAGAAACCGCAAGAATAGGCATGGAGCTTGCGCGGTCGATCCCTGTCCCTGGGGTGGTTCTTCTTCGAGGGGACCTCGGTACGGGCAAAACAACTTTGACGCGCGGAATAGCTCAGGGATTGGGGCTGGAGGATCCGAGTCTGGTGAACAGCCCTTCCTTTACTCTTATTAATATTTATCAAGGTACCTGTCCTATATATCACGTGGATCTTTACCGGCTCCACGGGGCGCGGGACCTGTATTCAATTGGCCTCGATGATTTCCTGGGCAAAGATGGGGTAACGATTGTCGAGTGGAGCGAGAGGCTTGCGTTTTCTCTTGAGGGTGCGATTGAGATCGAGCTCAAGGATGCCGGTGACGATCAACGAAAGTTACGAATTACGAATTACGAGTGACGAATTTAAAATGGAGATTGTAAATTATAGGGAATTGCCGGGAGTGTCCCAAAGCTGGCTCGATTTTTTGGCGGGTTTTGGCGGCAATTTTTCAGCCGTGCTCGAAAAGGCTGCAGAATTGAAGAGCCACCGGCGATTGGATCTGTCCCGTTTCCTTATTTCCGGAAACGAATGGTGCTCGGCGCGGACTATTGAAAACATCCAGCGACTTCAGAGCCAGGACTCTGTGGCTGTCATTGCCACTGTCCATTCGAATTTGTTGGGCGGAGGTATCTTTCAGCTCCTAAAATGTCTGACAGCGATCAAGGCAAGCGAAGAACTGGAGCGGCACTCCGTCTCCGCCGTGCCGGTTTGCTGGATTGAGGCGGCATCTTCGGAAAACTGCTCGGTTGCGCTGCTGGACAATGAGGGAGAGCTTCACCGCATTTCAGGTGAAAGCGCGGATCTTATTTCGCGGATCGAGGAACTCGGGCATGGAGCATTCGATCCTGAGATAATTCAATTCCTCGCGAGCTGTTATTCGCCGGATGCAACGCCATCTGTGGCATCCGCACGCATGTTCTCCAGCCTGATGAGAGAATGGGGGCTTGTTGCGTTGACAGGGGACGCACCGCCGTTTTCTTCGGAAACAGGTGTGCGTCCCCTATTCATTGTCGGTCCCTATGATTTTCAAGCCTTTCCTGCGGCACTGCCGGCAGTCTGGCCGTCAATCAGCGCAACCGTTATGGATTCGAGGAGCCGCAAAATGCTTGAGAAATATAATCTCGGGATTTTGGAGCTTTTCGCAGGTGAAGCTGAAGTAATGAATAAAATACAATCTGGCCTTCCTGGCTCGGATGCGCTTTCAGGGCTCAAGGTGGAAGTCGAACAATCCATGGCAGAATTGGCGGGTCTGGTTTCGGCGAGTGATGAATTGGTGCAGGTGAAAAATACCTGCAAAGAGAAAATTATTTATCAGATCGAGAAATTGCAGAAAAGTATCGAGTCTGCGGTATCCAGAAGGCTCCAGGCGGCGAGCCGCCAGGTGCACAGGGCCCGCAATCTCCTGGCGCCGAACGGGTGCATCCAGGAGCGGGAACTGGCGGGAATTTATTTTCCGCTGCGCTACTCGAGTGCCGTATTCCACCGGCTTTATGAGCAATTGGATGGAATGGCATTAAATCATCAACTTATAACAATGGACTGACCAATGCAGCTGGACATTCTTGCTTTTGGGGCACACCCGGACGACGTAGAGCTTTTTGCCGGCGGAACAATGGCCAAAATGGCTTCGCTTGGATATGCCGCTGGAATTGTGGACATGAGCCGCGGGGAACTGGGGACAAGGGGAACCGTGGAAGTGCGCAAGCGGGAGGCGAACGAAGCGGCGAAAATTCTCGGCTTGAAAATCAGGGAAAATATGGGGTTCCCGGACGGGGACATTCCCGTCACGCCTCAGGCGAGGCTCAAAGTGATTCGAACCATCCGGAAATATCGACCGCTCATCGTGCTGACGCATTATTGGGATGACAGGCACCCTGATCATGCCAACACCAGCCGCCTGGTTTCAGAGGCTGTTCATCACTCCGGGTTGGCTAAAATCAAAACCGGGCAGGAACGATACCGTCCCAAAACTATTCTCTATTTTAAATTGTCGCCAGGCTTTGCCCCCAGTTTTGTCGTCGACATCTCCGGTCAGATTGAACAACGCAAATCTGCAATTGCCGCTTACCGGTCGCAGCTATATGATCCCACGAGCCTGGAGCCTTCGACGTATCTTAGCTCCCCCAACTTCATTAATGATGTGGAAAATCTGCATTCCTATTATGGGACGTTGATCGGGAAAGCCAAGGGGGAGGCTTTCCACGTAAAGGGGATCCTGGAAATTCAGGACCCCGTTATTCACTTCAATCCAAATTACATAAAATAGCCTGCATCCAGAACCATCGGAGTTGGGGTCGGTATCGGGGTCGGTTTTTTGTGGCTTCACTGCATCGACCCCGATACCGACCCCCGACCCCGAGCACTTCAATGAGTGCTCCTATTTATTTGGCATGTGCACAACCATTAAAATCAGGTTATAATCGGCCACCGAAAGAGAAGATTGATGTTTCGAGAGCGTGCGAAGCTGTTTACCAGGCTTCAGTTAATTGGCGATATACTTTTAACGCTGGCTGCGTATCTGCTTGCTTACGTCAGCAGGGTTCACCTGTCGAAATTCCTCCCTAAAGACCTGGATTCACTGCTGAATCCGGAATTACTCCCTTTCCAGGGTTACTTTTGGATTGTCGGGCTTGCCACCGGATGCTGGATTGCCGCAGCGTTGTCCCTGGGGCTTTATCGCATTTCAATACGGCGATCTGATTGGGAGAAGGTGCGGATAATCCTTGAAAGCTCTATTATCCTCTGGCTGTTCCTGGGCTTCCTCTCGTTTGCATTGAGACTCAGCCTGAGCCGCCCGCTGGTTGCTTTCTTTGTTACATATCAGGCGCTAATCCTTACGTTTTTGCGGGCGATGCTTGCTTTTCAGGCAAAAAGAAAAAGAGGGACTCTATCGCCACAGTTCTGCCGGAATATTTTGATTGTTGGAGCGAGATCCAGGGCGAGCGAAATGGGCAACCTGATTTCGCGCTATTCAGACTGGGGATTCAGAATATTGGGGTTCGTGGATATAGACGAGAAGGCCGGTGCTGCGCCCTCTGCTGAGGTTTTGGGCAACATATCTGATTTGGTTCAGATCATCGACAACAATATCGTGGACGAAATTATCTTTGTCCCGGACAGCCCGAATTTGGAAGGTTTCGACAAGATCCTCGAACCGTGCAGCGAACTGGGTATTCGAGTTCGTGTCGCGGCAAATTTCTTTCCTGCCAAGGTCACCAAAGTGAGCATGGAGTTCCTGGAAAAGATTCCTGTCCTGAGCTTCAGTTCCGCTCCTGAGCACGCGCCTTCTCTCCTTGTGAAGAGGATTCTGGATGTTGTAATCTCCGGATTGCTATTGATTCTCATGCTGCCGTTGATGATCCTCATTGGATTGCTGGTAAGACTGACTTCGAAAGGCCCCGCTTTCTACCGCCAGGTCCGCTGCGGTCTTTATGGGCGCAAGTTTGTTCTTTATAAAATCCGCAGCATGTATCAAGGCGCCGAAGATGTTTTGTGGGAAATAAAGCACCTCAATGAAATGGACGGCCCCGTATTCAAAATGCGCAATGATCCGCGCGTTACTCCTCTGGGACGATTCCTTCGTCGAAGCTCCATTGATGAATGGCCGCAATTCTGGAATGTGTTGAAGGGCGAAATGAGCCTTGTGGGCCCGCGCGCTCCGCTTCCCGAGGAAGTCAAAGAGTATACGCGCTGGCAGCGCCGGCGCCTGTCGGTGAAACCCGGGATAACGTGCCTCTGGCAGATATCGGGCCGCAACGAAATAGATTTTCACGAATGGATGAAACTGGATCTGCACTATATAGATAATTGGTCCCTCCTGTTGGATCTTAAAATCCTTCTCCGCACTTTTCCGGTTGTTCTGCTGGGTAAGGGGGCTCGCTGAGCATTGACGATTTACGATTTAGGATTTACCATTTTTCAAACCTCCCTTAAATAGGAAAGGGGGCGGAAATGAATGACCGTGAGAGGGATGACACACAAACGGGACGATTCCTCAGCCGTCGGGAGGCTATCGCTTATCTCGGCGCGGCGGCGGGCGCAGCCGTTCTCAATCCGGCAAATTCATCATCAGCGTCCATGTTGCCGGCGTGCATCGGGAGGCCTGAGCAGACGGAGGGGCCATATTTTATTGATGAGAAGCTGAACCGTTCCGACATCCGCTCGGATCCATCGGATGGCTCCGTAAAAGAAGGAACTCCCCTGAAAATCACATTTCATGTGTTGCGAGTCACTCCGCAGGGCTGCACCCCGTTTCAGGGCGCTATTGTGGATGTGTGGCACTGCGATGCCGCCGGGATATATTCGGGCGTGCGAGACAATAATTTTATTACGGTCGGAAAAAAGTTTTTGCGCGGATGCCAGCAAACCGATGAAAACGGGAATGCCCGGTTCCTTACAATCTACCCGGGCTGGTATTCAGGCCGCGCTGTCCACCTTCATTTCAAAATACGGAGCGCCGCCAAGGGCGAATTTACATCACAGCTTTATTTCGACGATTCTCTTTCGGATCAGGTTTTTTCACAGGAGCCATATTCCAAGCGCGCCCGCCGGCTGATGCGCAACGAGAACGATTCCCTTTTTCGCTCGGGAGGCAAAGATCTGCTGCTGTCGCCTTTAAAAGAAGAAAATGGTTATTCGGCAGTTTTCGAGATCGGCCTTCCGCTCAGCTGACACGAATGCCGTTAGATCTTGAAAATGTATATCTAATGAGTTTAATAAAAGCGAATATAACTGCACCGCATTCAAGAGTTTAAAGGTCTGATCGATAATGCCTTTGAACCGCAGAACGTTGAACAAGGAATATTGAATTTCGAAGTGACATTGTTCGACATTCTAGATTTCAAATATTTTTGTTTAGCTTTTCAGGACCTGACACCGTCCGGCTGATCCTTGTACTGCAGCTGGTAAAGCTTCCAGTAAATTCCTTTCAACCGCAGGAGTTCCTGATGCGTGCCGGTTTCGCGTATCCGGCCGTGATGCAGCACAATAATGCGATCGGCGTTCTGAATTGTGGAAAGCCGGTGTGCGATCATGATAGAGGTTCTTCCAGCCAGCAGTTTCTCGAGAGCGTCGCGGATCAACAACTCCGTTTCCGTATCTATGCTGGAGGTCGCTTCGTCAAGGATAAGAATTTTGGGATCGTAAGCCAAGGCTCGCGCAAAAGCCAGGAGCTGCTTCTGGCCTACGGAAAGGGATGAGCCCCGTTCTCCGACTTCAGTGGAAAACTGGCGGTCCAGTTTTTGGATGAATTGGGAAGCATGAACCGTCTCCGCAGCCTGTATTATGCGTTCGTCCGTTATGTCCTTGTTCCAAAGCCGGATATTTTCGGCCACGCTGCCTGAGAAAAGAAAAACATCCTGAAGCACGATGCCGATGGATTTTCGCAATCCCTGGAGATCGAATTTCTTGATGTTTTCGCCATCGACAAGAATCTCGCCTTCCTGAACGTCGTAGAACCGGCTTAAGAGCGAAATTATTGTGGTTTTTCCGGCGCCGGTAGCTCCTACAACCGCCACCTTTTCTCCCGGGTCCACTTTGAAGGAAATGTCTTTGAGCACCGGTTCTCCCGGATTATAGGAGAAATTGACGTTCCGGAATTCTATGCAGCCTTTATCAACAGCCAGGCTTTTGGGCACAGGCAGAGACACTATGGAGGGTTCGGTGTCCAGGAGTTTGAAAATGCGCTCGGAGGATGCCATGGCGGATTGGAGGATAGTGTATTTTTCACTTAAGTCGGAAATGGGACGGAAGAAGCGATCGGAGTACTGGATGAAAGCAACCAGCGTGCCCATAGTCAAAAAACCTGAAAGCACCTGGTGGCCGCCATACCAAACTATCAGGGCTATGGCCAGAGCGGAAATGACCTCAAGCAGCGGGAAGAATATCGCGTAGTAAAAAATCGACTCCAGGTTGGCGTCGAGGTGATCCTTATTGATCAGGGTGAACCTGATGTATTGCTTCTTCTGCTGGCTGAACAGCTGAATGACGGCGGAGCCCGTGATGTTTTCCTGAAGGAATGCATTGATGCGGGCAATGGCTGTCCGGACTTTCCTGTAGGAATTCCGCACTTTGATCTTGAACATTAATGTGGTCAGAACCAGGAGCGGAAGAATGGCGAAAATTGCCAGTGCCAACCTGAAGTTCAGCACAAACAGCAAAATGATGATTCCCGAGAGCGTGCAGATATCTTCAAAAACAGATATTACTCCGGAGGTGAACAGCTCATTCAATGCGTCGACGTCCGTGGTAACCCGCGTCATAAGGCGCCCGACCGGATTTTTGTCGAAGAAGGACACATCCAGCTTCTGGATGTGTCCGAAAATCTGCATGCGCAGGTCGTACATTATTTTCTGGCCCATCAAATTAATGAGCCACGTCTGGCCGAAGCTTAATCCAAAGACAAGAACCAGGGTCAAAATGTATATCACCGAAATCAGGCTCAGCCCTGCGAAGTTGCCGTTGCGGATGTAGCGGTCAATCGCGATCTTTGTCAGAATAGGCTGGATGATGGAAAAGCCGGAGCCGGCAAACAGGCAGACGATCGCCAGATAAGCTGAACGACGGTAGGGCTTGATATAAGCAAGCAGCCGTCGCATCAGCCGTGCATCGTAAGCTTTTCCTAAAACCTCCTCGTGTGCTTCAATCGACATATCATTCACGCAAGAAGCAAGAAGCCGGAAGCCGGAAGCCAGAATAAAAAAGCACTATGTGAGTTATCCGATCCTGAACCCAGATTCCGTCTATTTTAATAATAACCACCTCTCAGCTTTGTCGCTTTCCATACAGCTCCTTCTGGCTTCCGGCTTCCGGCTTCTTGCTTCTGGCTTCTTGCTTCCATTTAGATCACGGCGAGTTCTTCCTCCAGGAGTTGCTTTTGATACAGCTCGGAGTACACTCCCTGCAATGCCATTAGTGATTCATGGTTTCCGTATTCCACCATCTCACCCTCTTTCAGCACAATTATCATATCTGCGGCTTTTACCGTGGAGATTCGATGCGACACAAGGATAGTGGTCCTGTCTTTCATAATTTTTGTGAGTTCCGCCAGGATCCGCTCCTCGGTATAGGTGTCGACGTTGGATAAAGAATCGTCGAAAATCAGGATTTTCGGCAGTGTCGCGACCGCCCTGCTGATCGCCACCCGTTGCTTTTGTCCGCCTGAAAGAGTGATGCCGCGCTCTCCCACATATGTTTCCATCTTATGGCTGAATCCCTCGATATCCTGAGCGATCTGTGAAACGTGGGCCGCCCACTCCACCTCCGCATCTTTCATTTCGGAATGATTTCCAAATGCGATGTTCTCGCGGATAGTTTCGGAAAACAGGAATGTTTCCTGGGGTACATAGCCGATGTTCTTTCGCAATTCCGACAAAGGCCAGAGATGCACATCCTGGCCGTCAACAAATACCGTGCCCGGCGGAGGATCGAAAAGGCGGGGGATTAGATTGACCAGAGTGGATTTGCCGCTTCCGGTATGCCCTACAATAGCCAGCGTTGCGCCTGCAGGAACGGTCACACTTATATTGTGCAGAACAGGATTCCGGGCGCCCAAATACTGGAAAGTCAGGTTGCGGAATTCCAAAGCCCCTTGAACTTGCACCGGCATGCAAGCTCCCGGTTCGTCTTGTATATCCTGCCGGGCGTCCATTATTTCCAGAATGCGCCCCATTGAAGCGGAGCCGCGCTGGAAAATGTTGATGACCCATCCGACCGCAATGGTAGGCCATGTGAGCATTGCAAGGTAGAGCATAAATTCGACAAATTCACCCAGGGTGAGATACCCCTGAATGACTTGATACCCCCCAAACCAAAGCAGAGCTACTGAGGACATTCCAATCAGCGCAGTCATGAGCGGATAAAATATTCCCCACAATCGGATGAGCGCAACGTTGCGCTGAACATAATCGAGATTTATCCTGCTGAATTCACCAATCTCCGATTCCTCGCGGGCGAAAGCCTTCACTACTCGAATGCCCGCAATATTTTCCTGCGCCTTCGTGCTCAAATTCGAGAATTGCTCCTGGATTTCCTCGAAGCGATCGTGAATCTGTCCGCCGAATTTCTTGACTGTGAGGGAGGCAAGAGCAAGGGAAATATATGTCAGCAGTGTTAGTTTCCAGTTCAGCTTCAGGAGAATCGTTGTGACAATAACTACCTGGACGATGGTGTTCATGGAGTACATGATGCCCGGGCCCAGAACGGAGCGGACTGCATTGAGGTCGTTTGTTGCCCTGGACATTATGTCCCCCGTGCTCCTGGTCTGCAGAAACGACAGGGACATGTCTTGCACGTGGGCAAGAAAATCATTGCGGAGATCGTATTCAATGTAGCGGCTCACTCCTATTAATATTCTTCTCATCCAGAAGCGGAAAAATCCTTCTACAACAGATATGCCCAGGAGATAAGACGCGTATTTGAGAAGCTTCTTCGATACGATGCCTTTCGTGAGACCATCCACGACATATTTCAGCACCCATGGAGACAGCATGGACGCGGCTACCGTGCAGATGACCATCAGAAAGCCCAGGGCCAGCTTATATCGATACCTTTTCAAGTATGGGATGAGGGCGACCAGGGCGTATTTCTTTTTAATCATGAGCGAATTTGAGAGATTCAGGCCGGGAATTCAGATTTGGTGGACGATCTCCAAGGTTGTGGTCAAGGACTTGTTCGAGCCGTGCGCATATCTTTGTAGGGCGCCACGTCGCCGTCGCGGAATTTGAATTCCACCGAATAGCTCTTAAACTGCGATTGGTAATTGGGATAGACCAGGTCAAACTGGGCGGTCTCATCCGGCGCGATCATTTCCTTGTTCATGCGGACTAATGTCGTTTCAAGGATTGTTCCGTCGTAGGAATAGGTGCGCACTGCGGCGTCAAGCTTTTCAAGGTTTTCGTTGGCAATATTTCGCACAACTCCGCGGATATGAAAATTGCTGTCCTTGGTTTCATCGCCCAAATATAGAAATGCAATCTTCTCCTGATGGACTTCCCCGCGGCGGGCGCGGAGATCCTGAGTCATTTTGTCAACCGTAGCTTGCGGCAACAGTATGAGGAGAAATCCGGCAGCGACCACGATGCTGAGTATTATGAGCAGCGCCCTGAAAAAGTCCCAGACAGCCCGGGGAGGTTTTTCAACAAGCTCCAATGCCGGCCCACGCGCCGGCTGTTCAGAAGCCGCCAATGCGGGTTGGGGCAAATTGGAAGGTTCTTGGTTCGACCTTCCCTCGGTTTTATCCAAATTCAGGAGAAACAAATGCTCTTTTTCTTTTTTCATAGCATCAAGGTTCCCGTTTTCCAGTGATAGAACGGAAAACGGGAACGCCCTTACCTGGCAGGAGTCGTTGGAAGCCTCGGCTGGCGAGAGTCGACAGGCTGAGGCGATTGGCCCCAGAATCCTTTTCTTTCATTTGCGGGCTCATCGGTGCCCATGAGTTTGGTGCTTATTTTCCCGAGAACGCGTCGTTCATAGGTCCCCAGTGATTCCATAGGGATCCATTTTTCTGACCCATCGACATCCCGATTCAGCCCTTCCATTTTGGTCCGAATCGTGACCATTGTTTCGCTTGGCGAGACAATTTCGATAAGGGCTTCGACCGAATACCGGGCTTTTATCCAGCTGCCGGTGATCGTGTCCTTTTTTATCGCAACTTTGTCGACTTCGCTAGAAGTCAAACTGCCCGTAATAAACTCGTAGGGGCGCGTGACTATTCTCCCATTCGGGCGATCGTCCAACTCGATCTGAAAGCCCATTCCGTCCAGCACCGAGTAAACCACATTTCCCACAATTGTATTCTTATGGGCGAATTTGATGGGATCCGGGAGATTGGGTTTTGGCTTTTGAGCGTACAACTGGCAAATGGCGCAAACTCCCAACAGCGCCGCCAGAACGGCCGGTCTCAAAACGCATGTAACTTTATTAACGGCTTGCAATTCTAGGCGCACCCGCAGATGCTAACACCGGCTCTGATCCAAGTCAATATTTGGGGGGGAATGCAGGCTCGATGCATAGGAAATAAGTCCGGTATTATTGTATAACGCAAAGTCGCCAGGACGCAAAGCCCGCATTTTGATCATGCGCCCTGGCGTCTTTGCGTTGAGTGTTTGTGCGTGTTCGGCTCACTCGAATGTCACAGAATGATCTGTTTGCATTTGTGGTCCGGCAACTATATTCTTGTTTTGCTGAAACAGACTGGAGTGATTTTATATATGCCCAAATATGCCACAAATTGGGTGGACCTCAAGCTGCCCACAGGCCAGGAATTTGCCGTTGCTGTTTGCGGATACAGCGGGAAAGTGCGGCACATGTACATTGGAAGCGACCCCCTGCGCCGCATGCTTGTGCAGCATGTTTATGTCGAAGATGATTATTGTCAGACCGGGGATCACTGCCTTGCGCTCGATTGCCCCCTCAATAGATCTGAACCGGAACACCTGCTCCACATGCTGGACATGAACGAAGATGAACCCTTGGATTCCGAAGCCGCGGAGCAATGGGGAACCAACAGCACCCTTCAATGTTTCCTGAAGTTTGCTCAGAAGGCGGTGGAATTTCTTCCGGAAGAGTTGAAAAAGCCGCAGCAACCCCTCAAGGAGTAGCTTCCGCATTCAGCCATCAGCAAACTGCCGTATAGGAGCTATGCCTGTTGATGTTGATTGCTATCGGTGCCGGGACTTCTGGTATCTGGCAACAGCACCAAGGTGGGACTGGTAATTCTTTGAAAACTGGTGCGTCCCGTCATTGCGCGACACATAATAAAGATAATCGGTGTTTGCCGGATTGAGCGCAGCTCTCAATGAGGCGGCGCCTGGATTCGCAATAGGCCCGGGAGGCAGATCCGGATGGAGGTAAGAATTGTAGGGCGATTCCATTGCCAGGTCCGCTTTGCGGATATTTCCGTTGTAAACGCCGGCAGATTTCAAGGCATAGATGATTGTTGAATCGCAAGCCAGCGGCATTCCCATTTTCAGACGGTTAATGTAAACCGAAGCGACGAGTGGCCTTTCTTCCGGTTTCTTCACCTCTTTTTCAATCATCGAGGCTAAAATAATCGCCTTGGAAACGCTCAATCCTGAGCTTTGCGGCGTCTGCTCCAGGATGCGGGCAAGTTTGGAACGGAATTGATTCACCATGGCTCTGATGATTTTTTCGGGATCGTCTTTTCTGCCAAAACGGTAAGTCTCCGGGAAAAGAAAGCCCTCCAGTGTTCGCGCTTTGGGATAAATATCCACGATCCAGTTCGTCTGCAAGAGCGCTTTATGAAATTCGGCAGGTTTCCCCAGACCGTTTTTTGCGAGCAATTCGATAGTTTCGCCGGCCGTTAACCCTTCCGGAACAGTTACCGAGCGAAAATAGACATCGCCACGAATCAATCGTCTGGCAACCTGTTCAGGCGTAGCCGGATTACTAAACCTGTATTCTCCTGCCTGGATTTGGCGTCCCAGGTTGGCGGTTCTGAGGTAAACAATGAAGGGGATGCGGCTGTGAAGAATTCCATTCTTCACAAGAAGATCCGTTACTTCTCTCGGTTTTGCGCCCCGTGGGATGTCGATGTAGGTCTCGCCGGACGCATTGAAATAAGGCATTTCGAGTTCCCGCTGGAGCCATTTTGCCATGCCCGCCAACCCCAGGAGAATGATTGCGGCGGAAATGATCAGAATTGAGCGTCGCAAGACTATCCTTCCCCCAGATATCTTTGCAGAATGAATGCAGCTGCCAAAGAATCGACTGTTCTGTATCTTTTTTGTTGCCTGGGACTCATATCCCGCCAGAACTCTAATGCTTCTACGGTGGAAAGCCTCTCATCGACTCCGGCGAGAGGAATCTGGAATTCCGCTTTTAAAACGCCCATCAGCTGTTCCATCTGGCGCACAGATTCGCCGCGAGTGCCATCCATATTCAGCGGAATGCCCAAAACCAATTCATCAACGCCAAGCTTAACGACGGTGTTTTTCAGGATAGTGAGCATGTTTTTCATACCGAGATTGGGTATGGACGGCAAGGGCTGGACCGTCAGGCCCAATTCGTCGCTGCAGGCCAGTCCGATATTTTTTTTGCCATAGTCTATGGCCAAAACACGTTTCCCATGCTCCATGCGATCATTGGAACATACGGATGGATAACCGTCAACAAACACATTTACGATTTACGAGTTACGATTGATGAATGGGATTCCAATCTATTGGTTCTTCAATCGTCAATCGTAAATCGTCAATCGTAAATACATTTGAAAGGCGGGACGGATTGCTATAATATTCAAAGGTTTTTCACTCTGCCCGAGTGGGAGGTTTAATGTTCCATAAGGGGAAATTGTTCGTTTTCCTTGGTTCTTTTTTGATTGTCCTGTATGGCATGTCGGCTCTTTTTTACGGCAAAGTCGTTGCCAAGGACGAGGCATACAAAGAGATAGCTGTGTTCATGGATGTCTTGAAATATGTCAAGGACCAATATGTTGAAGCTCCCAACATGAGTAAGGTTCAAGAGGGAGCGATGCGGGGTTTGATAGACGCTCTGGATCCGTATTGCAGTTTCCTTTCAAAGGAGCAATACGAGGCGATTCAAAAGAGCAAAGCCAACGCGAAAGCCGGGGTGGGGATAGCTCTTTCAAAGAGATCCGACGTTAT
>JAHFUH010000512.1 GCA_023265215.1 Acidobacteriota bacterium | reverse complement strand
TTTCGATATTGGATCTTTTCCAAACGCTCGCGGCTGCAGTTTCGAAGGTCCAGGAATCGGAGCACCAAATTGACGCGGTGGAATCGGCTTCCGGTCTGAGCTGGGCTTTTCTTGGAACATTCCCGCGATCACTGCCGGCGGAAAATACGCTCTCGGTGGCAGGGTTGCCGAACGTGATCCGGATACTGGACGATATCGAGAAAGGAAGGCTGCGCAAGTATCGCTACATTGAATGCCACGCGTGCCCCGAAGGGTGCGTCGGAGGCTGCCTTACTGTTGAAAATCCCTATGTCGCTCGCGGGAAGGCCATAAAGCTGTCGCAGAATCTGCCGGCAGGGTGCATTGTCGACCGCCAGGAGGTGGAAGCCAGCTATCGGAAAAAGGAATTCCTGATGGACGAATACCTCACAGGCCGCCCACTGCGTCCGCTGGATGAGGATATTACGCGAGCCATCATAAAAATGAAAGAACGGGATCACATCCTTGCGGAGTTGCCCAGGATCGATTGCGGCGCTTGTGGCGCGCCCTCCTGCCGGGCTTTTGCCGAGGATGTAGTCGTCGGCGAGACAGATAGGGAACTCTGTGTTTTCTTCTGGCAGAAAGAGCTTTTAAGCCGTATCGAACAGCTTGCCAGTCTTGTCCGGACTCAAAGGCACGCCATCGGGGGACAGATATGATCGTCGCCGAAGCCGCGCAATTGATTCAGGGCACGCTGGTGGCCGGATCTGCCTCTGCCGGCCGGGAAATACTGGGAGGGTATGCCTCGGATCTGCTCTCCGATGTGATGGGCAACAGCCGCGAGGGCGACATTTGGGTGACGCTTCAGAAACACGTCAATATCGTTGCGGTGGCCCAGCTGAATAGCCTGGCGGCAATAGTGCTGGTGAACAGCCGCAAGCCCGAACCGGATACGACAGCCAGGGCCGAAGAAATGGGGATCCCAATCATATCAACGCCTCTGCAGGCGTTTGACGCCGCCGGGATCCTGTACTCATTGGGAATTCGCGGAAGGAGGCAGGTCTGAAAGTGTTCATGCTCGACACGCACATCCACACTTGCCTCTCACCTTGCGCGGAACTCGACATGCATCCCTCCGCTCTGGTGGATGCCGCAATTCAGGCCGGGCTGGATTCCATCGCAGTATGCGACCACAACTCTGCTGAAAACGCAGCAGCCGTGCAGCGGGCTGGAACTGCAGCTGGATTGATGGTCATTCCGGGAATGGAGATTACGAGTTCGGAAGAAGTGCACATCCTCGGTTTGCTTCCCAATTTGGAAGCCGCAATGGCGCTTCAATCCAAGGTTTATCGATCACTGCCGGGACAAAATGATGAAAATACTTTCGGCATGCAGGTTATCGCCAATGAATTCGCCGAGGTTCTTGGATTCAACGAGCATTTGCTTTCCGGAGCAACGACGCTGAATGTGAATGAAGTGGTCGCAGCCATCCATGATTATGAGGGTTTGGCTGTCGCTTCCCACGTCGACCGGGAAGGTTTCGGAATCATCGGTCAATTGGGCTTCATTCCACCGGATCTGCCTTTGGATGCGATTGAAGTCTCTCAGCGAACCTCGCTACCCAAGGCAAGATCCTCGTTTGCTCCAAAAGGAGAGCACTCGATTATCTGCGCCTCCGATGCACACGAACCCAAAGATATCGCCAGGGCTGCAACCTTCGCGCTCATGCAGGAAGCTACTGTGGCTGAATTGCGCAAAGCATTGGCTGGGAAGGACGGCAGGGCTATTCTAGGCGGGGGAAGGCCCATGGAAGACCTTGCATTGCATATTTTAGATATCGTGCAGAACAGCCTGGAAGCCGGCGCAAAAGTAATTGATATCGACATAGTAGAAAATTTGGTCGAAAACCGGCTTCTTATCGAGATCCGGGATGACGGTCGCGGGATGGATTCCGAAACCCTTTCCAATGCAACGGATCCATTTTTCACCACCAGAAAGACGCGCCGGGTAGGAATGGGACTGCCCCTTCTTGCAGCAGCCTCAAAGGCCGCGGACGGAAGCCTGAATATCGATTCGATTCCCGGATGCGGAACTGCGATAAAGGCAACTTTCAAGCACGGGCATATTGACAGGGCGCCTCTCGGAGATCTCGAAACAACTCTTATGGTTCTGCTCGCCGGACGGCCGGATGCCAACATTCGATTCAGCCACCGCATCGACGAGAGGGTGTTCGAATTGGAATCCCACGATTTTGCTGCAGCAGGAATCGATCTGGCGTCGCCCGATGGTCTGGCAACATTGCGGGAGGCGATACGACGAGGCGAGGCGGAACTGCAGGAAGAAGCCTGATGAATGAAAATGGAGTATTTATTGAAACGATCGGGGTCGGCTTTATTGCGTTCGACCCCGATACCGATACCGACCCCGATGGCTGCGGGTTTTCGGAACTCTGGAGGTAAAGCATGGTTGATGTGACAAAGGTCAATGAAATCCTGGAGCGGCATGGCTCAAAACGCGAGCACATGATTGCGATACTGCTCGAATGCCAGGAGGAATACTTTTATCTGCCGAGAGAAGTGCTGGAGGCGGTGTCCGCCGGGGTGAATATTCCTATCACATCGGTGCTTGCAATTGCCACCTTCTTCAAGGCCTTCAGCTTGAAGCCTATCGGGCGCCATCCCATTCGCGTCTGCAACGGAACCGCTTGCAATATCCAGGGAGGACCGTTGCTTGTGGACGCTTTGGAGCGCGAACTCAAAATAAAGAAGGGCCAGACCACTCCGGATACCCTGTTTGGACTTGATACGGTGAATTGTGTCGGATGCTGCGGGCTGGCGCCTGTAATCACAGTAGGCCCGGACGTGCACGGCAAGGTCAAAATATCCGATGTTCCCAAAATAGTAAAAAAATTACGGCCGAAGGATCCGACTGAGCCCAAGGAGGAAAAAGATGGCCCGACTGTCCATTGATGACCTGAAGAAAATCAGGGAGGACGCCAAGCGCACGCTCACACTTCGATCAGGCGAGGCGCGGGCAAAAATTATCGTTCACATGGGCACCTGTGGAATTTCTGCAGGCGCTCGCGATGTAATGGGCGCTCTGCTCAAGGAAATCGAGAAATCAAAAGTAACCGACGTCATCGTCACAACTTCAGGCTGCGCGGGGTTGTGCAGCCGGGAGCCTATGGCGACTGTGGAATTAGCAGGCCAGACGCCCGTCAAATACGTGGACCTGAAACCCGAGGGCATGTTGAGAGTGTATAGAGATCACGTGCTCGGTGGAAAGATTGTCACGGATTTGGCCCTGGCAAGCGGTTGTGAAACCACCGGCTAAAAGCCGGTCAGGAGGTATGGATATCATGGCATTCCGCACACATGTGTTGGTTTGCGCAGGAACCGGATGCGTTTCCGGCAATTCCTACGCAACAGCGACGGCTCTGGAGTCGGAGATATTCAAGAAAGGACTCGCCCAGGAAGTTCAGGTGATCAGGACTGGATGCCAGGGATTCTGCGCAGAAGGCCCGATTGTCATCGTTCAGCCGGACGGAATTTTTTACTGCGGCGTCAAGGCCAAGGATGCACCTTTTCTTGTAGAAGAGCACCTCATGAAAGGCAGGCCGGTCAAGAAGTTCATGTACACGCCTCCGACTGAAAAGGCTCCAATTCCGGCTTTGAAGGAAATACCCTTTTTCGCAAAGCAGAAGCTGGTCGTCCTTAGAAACCGCGGAGCGATCGATCCGGAGAAGATCGATGACTATATTGCGGTGGACGGCTATACGGCGCTTGAAAAGGCACTATTCCAAATGTCGCCGGAACAGATTCTTTCCGAGATCAAACGATCGGGGTTGCGAGGCCGCGGAGGCGGTGGTTTCCCTGCCGGTGTCAAATGGGAGACTTGCCGGCATGCCGCACAGCATCGCGGCGTGGAACCGGTTATAGTCTGCAACGCCGACGAAGGAGACCCGGGTGCTTTCATGGATCGCAGCATTATAGAAAGCGATCCGCATTCCGTGATCGAGGGGATGATTATCGGGGCTCGAGCCATCGGGTGCAAAGAAGGTTTTGTCTACATCCGGCACGAATATCCGATCGCACGCGAGCGCCTTTTGAAAGCCATAGACCAGGCTCACAATTACGGACTGTTGGGCACTGATATTCTCGGCAGCGGAACGGATTTCGACATAGCGATCGTTCAGGGCGCCGGGGCTTTTGTATGCGGTGAATCGACAGCGTTGATGGCGTCGCTTGAGGGGAATGTCGGGGAGCCGCGCGCCAAATATATCCACACCGTGGAATATGGCTATAAAAACCGCCCGACAAATCTGAACAATGTCGAGACTTGGGCCAATGT
>JAHFUH010000511.1 GCA_023265215.1 Acidobacteriota bacterium | reverse complement strand
AACGGGCCTGCCCGCGTTTTCTGCCGATCTTGAAGACTTTTTCCTGCAGCACGCCGGCAATCTCTCAGGCGCGGACATTGAAGCCGTGCTCATCCGCGGTCGCATGCGTGCATCGCTGGGTAAGAAACCCACCGTTGACGAGCAGGACTTGAAAGCCGCCATAGAAGATTTCATCCCGCCGTCATACCCCACGGAAATTGATCTGCAGAATACCGTGGCCGTGCTGGAATGTACCAGCAGGAGTTTGCTGCCCAAACAATATCGCGACGCTGACCGCAGCGAGCTGATCCGCCGCGCCAACGAGCTGTTACTGTTCTCCCGCCGGTGAGGTTGACTGGGTAGGCCTAAAGCGGTTTAGGAAAATTGTTCTAGTGCTTTCCCAATTATACCGACAACTTAGCGCCGCCAGTTCCCGTTTTGAGCAGAAACTTGAGTCGGGTTGCCACACGATTTTTGCCCGACCTCTTCGCATCGTAGAGCGCATTTTGAGCGCGGTCGACTAACTCTTCGGCATTTTCACCGAAGGCGTATTCTGCTATTCCGCAACTGACGGTAAAAGAGGTGATCGGGCTTTCCATGCCGTTGCTTTTGCATTGGATTGTTTCAAACCGCTGCAGCAGTTTTGAATATCGTTTTGCGGCGTTTTCCAATTCCATTCCCGATGAGAGGACGGCAAATTTATCGTCGCCGCAGCGCGCCAGGAAATCTCTTTCACGAATATTCCTGCCTAGCTCCAGCGCGATAAAAGCCAGGATTCTATCTCCACTCGGCCGCCCGAAGCTCTCATTGATTTGCCTGCAATTGTCCAGGTCAAAAAACGCAATGGTAAGCGGCACACCATTCTTTTTATGATCTGCGATCCGGCGCTGAAGTGTGTAGTTGAAAGTTTTCAAGTCTGCAACTTGAGTCAGAGCATCCAGCGAAGCCACTGCCTTTGCCATTTCAAGATCTCTTTGAATGAGAGAGACCTGTTTTGAAAGCTGCTCGTATCGCGCTTGCTCGCAGTTTCGCTGATCCAATGCCAGTCTTCTTAGCTGCTGGATCCATCCCATCCCATTTTCAGTGCTCTCTGAGTCGCCGGATTGTTGGATGAAATTTGGTATATCAATCAATTGGGCGAATAAGATTTCGCGGTTTTGTTTCAGCCCAGCCACTACTGCCCCAAAAGCCTCGAGAATCTGATCGATGAGCCCAAGGATCTCGACTGGTGAGTTTCGCACCTGATTGGGACCGACTTCGCGTATGCAGCTCACTTTTTTATTTCCTTTGCTGTTTGGAATCCTCCTTCTAATTCCAATAATTTTGTGTGATTGTCGTCACTATCACTATTTAATTAGGAGAAACCGGCGGGCGAATAAACGGCATTAACATGAAGATGCTCTTGCGCAAAAACACTTCTGGGATACGTCTGAAATGGAGCAACTTCTATGGTAGACCCCGGGAAAAGCAAAGGGCTCCGATCTGACGATCAGGGCCCTTTTGTTTGCAGCAGGCTTATGCAGGTTTTAAAGGCAGGAGCGGTTTTGTTAAGTCAAAACCACTGTTTAATGCAGCGTTTATTTGCTCGCGCTTCTTGGATATCGACCCCGCTTTTCAGCGTCCTTCACTTCAGAACTGGGTCCGATCCTTATTCCATCACCCATTCTCGCTAAAGGGCTCTCTTTGCGTTTACTGCCCTTATGCTGAATAAATTAAACAATGAAATTTCTAACAGGGAAATTGGCTAAAATACTCATTGTTGTGTAGGTATTTTTATCCAATCCTCTCTGGGCACCGATACAGGTTAATGCAAGAATAGGAAAAATATTGAAATGAGCCGCACTATTCTTTTCAACGCCAATGCGATCACCATGAACGGGGCGGAACCCAGGGCAGATCTTGTTTGCGTCGAAGAAGACAGGATTCTATTTGTGGGAGGCAAGGACAAGCTGTCCATGCTGAAAGGAAGCAATGATACGGTTATTGATTGCGCGGGGATGACGCTCCTCCCCGGTTTCATTGATGCACATTGCCATATCTTCGCGTATGCGGAAAATCTCGTCTCCCTGAATTTTTCGCCCGATGCGCGCACGCTTTCCATTTCCGACATGCAGCGAACCATTAGTTCAGACTGCAAGAACAAGCCGCCAGGAACATGGATAAGAGGAAAAGGATATAACGAGTTTTGCCTGGCAGAAAAACGTCATCCCAGCCGATGGGATCTGGATGCGGCTGCTTCTTCCCACCCGGTAAAACTTACACACCGCTCAGGCCATGCCCACGTGCTGAACAGCCTTGCTTTAAAAGAAGCCGGAATCACGGCAGAAACAGGAGATCCGCCCGGCGGTCTGATTGAACGAGATCTGGCAACAGGTGAGCCCACGGGGCTGCTCTTTGGCATGGGACAATATCTTGCAAATAGAGTTCCGCCTTTGGAAAGCTCCGAGTTGGAACGCGGGGTGAAGATTGCAAGCGATACGCTGCTTTCGCATGGCATTACATCGATTCAAGATGCTTCGTTCGCGAATGATTGGAGCCGCCGGCTCCGGCTTGAATCCTGGAAAGAGCGGGAAATTCTCAAGCCTCGCGTCTCCATGATGATGGGGTTGAAAGAATTTTCCGAATCAGGGCTGCGTTCCTCGATTCCCCGGCCTGGAGGAGTAAAGATAATTGCCGATCAAATCACGGGCACTCTTCATCCCAGCCAGGAAGAACTGAATGCCTATGTCGACGCAATACATAAGGCGGGTCTCCAGGCGGCAATTCATGCAGTTGAAGAACCGGTGATTGAGGCTGCCTGCATTGCAATCGAGCATGCTTTGAATCGAAATCCAAAGCAGGACCACCGCCACCGCATTGAACACTGTTCCGTCTGCCCCCCCGATCTGCTGAAGAGGCTCACCGGCATTGGCGTTTTTGTAGTAACGCAGCCCGCCTTTATTTACTACAGCGGAGATCGCTATCTGGATACAGTGCCCGGCGAAAAGCTGGAGCATCTTTACGCGATCGGTTCAATGCGGGACAGCAATTTGCGGATTGGCTTCAGCTCGGATTTTCCGATCGCCGATCCCAATCCGCTGGTTGGAATTCAAGCGGCTGTTACGAGAAAAAGCCAGAGCGGGGTTCAGGTTTCCCCGCAGCAGCGGATCAGCGTTGCCGAAGCCCTCTACATGTATACGATGGGTGCAGCCTGCGCAAATTTCGAGGAAGAGGTCAAAGGCTCGCTGGCGCCGGGGAAGTACGCTGATATCGTGGCTTTAAGCGAAGACCCTTTTGCCGTAATGCCGGAATGCATCAAGGACATTCGTGTTCAATGGACTATGATTGGTGGGCGAATATTTCATGTCTAGTCTCTTCTTGCTTATTCGTGGACGTTTTCGTTGACGTGGTCGTGCACGTGGACGTATTCGGTTTTTTGTAAGAGCCGTCAACGTCCACGCGCACGACCACGTCAACGTCCACGAAAACGAAAAATCTTCAGGTTACAGGATTCCCTTCGCAAGGAAAGATTCATAATCCGTTTCTGTGCATCCGAGAAGGTCCACGATTATGGAGTGGTTGTCCTGGCCCAATGCCGGCGCAGCTTCCCAATTTTCAGGTTTTTCTTCCCAGCGCAAAAGGGATGTCCAATCAACATTCTGCCGATATTCATTTGCGTTTATGCCGGCAGCGCATGCAATCAATGCAGGTCCTATCATCGTACATGTAGCTTCGTATCCGGAAATATCGATGTGCCGGCCTTCACCGGTTCTGTCGCGATTCGCCACTGCAGCCAAAATCGCTAAAGCAGAATAAAGCGCAGTAACAATATCGGCATAGGGATTTTGAATGTCCGCGGGAACATCGGAAGAATGCGACACGATGGAGAGAAGTCCGGAAAGAGCGTGGAAAGTGGGGGCAAAGCCCACAAAATTCCTCCAGGGTCCGGTCTGGCCCATTGCTGAAATGCTCGCCATTACCAAATTGGGTTTCACCTGTCGCAGCCTGAAAAAATCCAATCCCCAATTGGGCATGACACGAGGCGAAAAATTCTCCACGACGACATCGCTTATCGCTACAAGCCGGATGAAAAGCTCCCTTGCTTCAGCGTGGTCCAGATCGAGACACAAGCTCCGCTTATTTCGATTCCAGACGGCGAAATGGGCCGTGTCATTCTGCTCAGCGCCCCGGGCTGTTTCCCTTGACTGGATTTTTATTACTTCTGCGCCGAAATCCGCGAGAAGTCTTGTGGCATAAGGACCGGAAATCATGCGGGTGAGATCGAGGACTCGAAATCCGCCAAGAATTCCTTCTTTTTTTAAAAATTTATCGCAGCGAATCTCCATGTCCTC
>JAHFUH010000081.1 GCA_023265215.1 Acidobacteriota bacterium | reverse complement strand
AATTTCCACAGCTACTCCGCAGGCGGCAGGCTGAATATCGGGGCTGCTATGTTGAGAGATGGATTCAACTATACCGATAAGCTTCTCCACATAGTCTACAACTGCCAGTTGTGCGGCGCCTGCGGCGTCTCCTGCAACTATGCAATGGATATGGAGGTCATGGAGCCCATTCAAGAGTTTCGGATCAAGTGCGTTGAGGATGGCAAGACCAATCCCGCGCTTGAAAGGGCAATAGCCGGTTTGAGAAAGCATGGCTCTATGGTTCCGTCTACCGGCAAGAGGGGCGACTGGGCGTCCGGCTTAAACCTGAAGGATGCAACGAAGGAGAAAGTGGACGTGCTCTACCATGTCGGCTGCCTTACGAGCTATGACAAAGGTATGCAGAAACTGGCTAAGGCCACCGCCAAAATACTAAAGGCTGCAGGCGTAGATTTCGGTATCGCCGGCGATGCCGAAACATGCTGCGGCGGAAGAGCCTATCAGATGGGCTATATGGAGGATTTCCTGAACCAGGCCAATCAGAATATGGCTTTAATCAAAAAAGCGGGCGCAAAGACTATCGTAACAGCGTGCGCCGACGGGTATCAGGCTTTCAAAGTGCTTTATGACAAGCACGGATTGAAGGGCGGCATCGAAGTGCTTCACATCTCGGAATACCTGGACAGATTAATGAATGAAGGCAGGCTGAAGCTGCCCAAGAAACTGGATATCTCGGTTACCTACCATGATCCGTGCCGCCTGGGAAGAATGAGCGAGCCCTGGATACATTGGGAAGGCAAAAAGATCCCGGGAGACCGGTTCGTCTTTGATCCGCCAAAGACATACCGCAAAGGAACCAACGGCGTTTACGAACCTCCGCGGCGTCTTCTGAACAGCATTGCAGGCGTAAAACTCACCGAAATGACTAGGATCAAGGAATATTCCTGGTGTTGCGGGGCCGGCGGCGGTGTCAATGAATCCAATCCTGAATTTGCCAAATGGACTGCACTGGAAAGAATAGAAGAGGCCAGATCCACGGGTGCAGAAGCGATCGTCACTGCATGCCCCTGGTGTGAGCAAACCTTCAATAATGCAATCAAAGATAGCGGCAGCAGCCTGAAAATTTACGATATCGTCGAACTTGTCGAACGAGCAATTCAATAGGGGGTGGGGAATCATGGCATTGAGCAAGGATATATACTCGGCTTTCGAAGACATTGTGGGAGAGGAGAATATCTGTAACGATCCGGTAATAATGCCCTCTTATCACTCGACTGAGTTCGCAGCGGTAATCCTTCCGAAGAACACACTAGAGGTTCAGGCAATAGTGCGGCTGTGCAACAAACACAAGCTGAGATTCAGACCTGTGTGCACCGGCTGGACAGGAATGTTCCCGCCGGGAATCATTTATCTGGATCTGAGAAGAATGAACCGCATTATTGAGATCAATGAAAAAAATATGTACGCCGTGGTCGAACCCTATGTGATCTCCGCTCAACTCCAGGCTGAACTAATGAAAAGGGGGTTGCATTTCAATGTCAAGGGCGCGGGGACGAACTGCTCGGCCATGCTCCGTGGGCACGGGCATCTCGATCAAACTACAAGCGGCGATGATCGAAACCATTTGGCTATTGAATGGGTGACCCCGGAAGGGGAAATAGTCCGCTCCGGTTCCTTGGGATCTTCCGATGAGTGGTTCTGCGGGGATGGGCCGGGTCCATCCATAAGAAGCATTCTCACCAGCGCCGTGCCGCCGGGAGTAACGCCCGGAGTCTTCACAAAAGCTGCGGTAAAAGTCTATCACTGGCCGGGCCCTTCAAAATTTCCAACCCAAGGCGAATCGCCCAACTATTCCCTGAGCGAAATACCGTCGAACATGCTGGCCCGATACTACAGCTTCCCTTCCGTCGAAAAGATGTGGCAGGCAGAAATAAAACTCGGAGAAAACGAGATCGCCTTCGAGTTGATGGGATTCAATGTGTCCATGGTCGCAGCAAACATCACGACCAGCAATGAAGAAGAGGAAGCGACTTTCAAGCGCATGAACAAGGAGGTGCAGGGGCCGGGATTTTTCATTATCCTGGCGGGCAACTCTGTAGCCGATTTTGAATACAAGAAAAAGGTCTTGGAGCAGATTGTCCGTGAAGCCGGCGGAAAATCCCTGAAATCCGTCGAAGATCCCAAAACTGAAGGGATCCTGCTATGCCAATGCGTTCGGATTTCCGCTTCCATTCGCGAAACATTCCGCGCGGGAGGAGCCTTCAGCTCCATTCCGGTAATGGGACAAAGAGATTTGACCATCAAATGGGCCATAGGAGCGGGCAAGGCAAAGGAGCCTCTAATTTCAAAAGGCCTCATTGTGGATGACGGGGGCGCCTTTTTTGGATGGGGAGTCGAGCAGGGACATCTTGGAAAAACCGAGATATTCTGTAAATTTGATCCTCAGAACCTGGAGGCAAAAACGGCAGTTGAGAATTGGAACAAGGAGCAGAGTGCGCGAGCTTTCAAAGAACGCTATTTCGCTTCGCTGATGAGTCCGTCGGAAGAAATCGGGCCCGGCTTATCCAATTACCATCTGTGGTGGAATAAGATCCAGAAGGCGATTGATCCGAACGGCGTAGTCCCGGAAGCTGGAGCCCTGGTTTAGGATAGCAGGTATTAAGGTTCGCTTTTAACCTCGAATCCGATTTTGCATGGGGGGACACGGATTAGACAGACTACACGGATTCACACTGATAAAACTATTATTATTCAGTGTGGTCCGTGTCCCCTTTCTCAAAACACAACATCAATCCGACCCCCATTTATTTCGCCTTGAGATAATTTAGATCAAATCAGCGAAACCGCACGGGGCACTCGCACAATAACGGTATCTGTTATCAGATCGTGCCAGGACTGGCGAGTGCGCGTCCATCCGGCCCAGAAGAATCCAAGGCACAGGGCGAACGCAGAGAAGACGGCACTCAAACAACGCACTAGCGATACGCCAAAATCAATTGGACGCCCATCCACGCGAACCACTTTAAGACTGCAGATGATTCCGCCAATCGTTGTCCCCTTCCACGTCCACATTGCTATGTGGTAGGCAATCCAGAAGAGCAGGAAGAACTTGTGAGTAAAGAAAAGGAGCCATACCAGCAAAACAAAATCAAGAGTGGTAGCGGCGGTGCGAATCCAAAATCCTGCACGCGGCATCACCACAATTCCGGAATCTGAAATGACTGCGGATGCCGTCAGCGGCATATTCTCTTTCGGTGTACTGTCGGCAACGGGATCAGAATTCACGGGCGGAGCCGTAACGGGCAATGGATTCATGTCCGGTGTGGAGTGCACAGGGATCCCCAGAACAGATGATCCGTTACCATTCTTTCGTATTGTGCCAAACACCGCGAGGGCTGCGGCGCCCAAAGCAAGTGGGCGCAGGATAATCCAAACCAGCAGCCCCAGAATCGGGATCATGTATAGTACGGTTACGAGCAGAAACCCGATTAAAAAGCCAAAGATCGGATAGGCATCCGCGTTGGAGCGGAATCTCCGAAGGATCTGCAGGCCGATAAACTCTAATGTTGAAGCCTTGCCCAGCGCGGTAAAAGCAAGGTCGGCCAGCCCGACAAACGGAACAAGAATAATCCCGATGCCGGTCGCAACCAGGATAAACATCACAGGAGCAAGCAGAATCATGATCAGCACACCCACACCAAGACACAAGAATGGATTGTCGTCAAGCCGCTTGACGCCAGCGGCAGTGGGCTTGGGCAGGATCGCGGCAATCAAAATATAAAGCACGAAGTGGAGGGCAACCACGATCCAGGCAAGTCCAGATCCGGGAGGAAGCAACCGTCCGAGCAATGGGCCTGAGCGGATGTAATTGCCCAGACTGGAGAACCAGGGCATGAACTCGAATGCCTGACGATTGAGAAGCGCACGGGGATCGCGATCGAGCTTACCAAAAACAACCAAGCAATCGCGGGTCACAACTGCGTTGGAACCCAGTTTCAGGTTGCCGAATACCACCACCAGATCGCGATCGACCGTGCCATTGATCTGAGCATCTCCGAATACGGTTACCATGTCGTGACCAACACTGCCGGTCATCTTTGCATCTCCGAATACGGTCACCATGTCCCGTTCTATTTCGCCCGCAATGTCGGAGTTGCCAAACACGGTAACAATTTCCCTGACTATTTCATTGGCACTCACCTGCTGGCTGCTGCCGATCCGGATTCTTTCGCCTCTAAGCTCTTTTTCAATCGTCGGGACAGGCGGTGTTTGTGGATTTGGTTCCACCGCAGTTGCTGGTTGGGTGACGGTTATAGGAACAGTTTTTTTCGCCGCAGGAGCAGACTGTTTATTTTTGCCAGCTTCAGCCGGGACCGCCATTTTAACGGTTGGTACCGAGATAGCTTCTTTTGCCTCCTGAGCTGCAACGGAGGACGGAATGGGCGTTGCTATTCCCAAACCCAGGCACAGGACCAGGGCCAGACCGAATTTTAAAAATGTATTTTGTTTGTTGGGTTCCATATGATTATCTCCGGACTACACGATAAACAAAAGATCCCACCCCAACACAAGTTGCATACATAGCCAGCAGCAATAGGCTGACGGCAATTAAAGTGAAGTGGGAAGCCTCGTAGCCAAAGCCGATGTTGTTACCGATTAAAGAGCCCGCGATCGCGCTGAATATCGTCCGGCAGATGCCGATACAGTGATCCAAAACCGGATTTATTTTGGTTTCATAGAACTTGCCGCCAAGCCAGGAAAACCATATTGCTATTGCGAGCAGCAGCGCACAGGTTGCAGCCCAGGTCCACCGCCGGCGCCATACCTGCTGATGAGATCTTTCGACAGCATGCTCATTCACCTGCTCCATTATTTGCGACAGCAATGCTGGCGGAGCCTGCCGTTCCGGCAGATCTTTGAGAGCCCGCTCCAGCGCAGAATCCCAGGTCTCCGGTGAGTGGTGTTTGTCAGAGTTCATAATTGTTTCGACCCTGTATTCTGGTTACGGACCAGGATACGCTGCAATGTCAGGCGTCCGCGATGCATATCAATTTTCACTTTAGCCAGCGAAATTTTTAGGCTTCGAGCAATCGATTCTAAACTCATGTTCTCGATATAGTGGAGTACCAGCGGCGCGCGTTGTGAGGCAGGAAGTTTGTTCAGCGCACCTGCCAGCAGCGTTCGCTGATCCGCAGTCTCGAGGTCTGGGTGACCGGTCTCGGGAGCTATAAATTGTTCATCAGGACTTCCGAAATCGGAATCGTTTTCGCTCTTGCCGGCTAATTCCGAAAACAGACGCCAACGCGAACGATGCCGCCTGAGATGGTTCAGGCAAAGATTGCGCGTAACCGTTTTGAGCCAACCTCCAGCAGTGGGTCTGAATCTGAAGTCGTCGAAGCATTCGTATGCCTTCAAAAATACCTCCTGCGCAATGTCTTGCGCTTCCATCTCGTCGGCCAGCAGGCGATATGCGGTTGTGAACACCATGTTCTGATAATCACGCACAAACGCCTCGAACTGGAGTGGGTCGTTCATTCAACATCCAGATTGATTCGAGTTCAATGCCGCTTATAGAACACAAACTGACAGGGAGAAGTTACAATTATTTTGGGAGGCGTTGGCAGAAGAATATGCCACGGATTTCACTGAAGTGTTATTAAACCTGTGGAATCCGTGGCATATTGTTATTTACTTCAAATCCTTGGTCAATTCCGCCAAGCCGAGATTCGCAAGAGTTTCTTTCGATGGAATGCCAGTCCTGACGTCCCAACCCATTGCGCCAAAGTAGCCCTCTCTCAGAGCCTGAAAATCTATCGGCGGTGGGGCATTCATTCCGACCGGCAACGGTTCTTTCTTTATTCTTTCAGGCAAATTGATCTGGTCGGGCGTGAGCCCTTCCCTGGCATTGAATGCCTGCCTCAGGGTTAAAACTCTGCGCCCGGCCCGAAGTGCCTCTTCCCATTCGAAATTCCAGCCGGTCACCTGCGAAATCATCTCCGCCAATGGCGGCGGCTGGGTATTGACTGTATACAAAGCGCACATGCCCGCGCTGTCGAGAATGGTGTGATAGGCAGCGCCAATTCTGTACATCGTCCCCTTTTTATCAAAATCGGCGAACGGGTTCATTTTAGGGACCTGCAAATCCGGATCGCTTCCGATTGGAACTCCATTTTCCAGCATTCCGGTAATCTGGCTATTCATGTGATGTCCTGGATTGGCGTCCGCTATAAACGCTGTTCCGCCAGCCGGGCTCATCCGGGGGTCATGGAAGGGCATTCCCTTCCCCCTCACTGCCATGACATATTTTGCCGAGTCTTTACCAATTCGTTCCGCGGCTTTTGCAGGTCCATCCGCCAGAACAGCTCCGAATCCTTCCCTTCGCGCAATTTTTTCAGTCAATGCAACAATGGTTTCCGCATTCCCCCAGGCGACATCAAGGCCGTCCGCATCGGTTTTATTTATCAATTCATTCTCATAGCATTCCATGGCAAAGGCTATTGCGGTCCCTGTGGATATTGTGTCGATTCCATATCGGTTGCAAATGTCATTCGCCTTGATTACCGCCTCCAGATTATCATTCAGAAGCAGGCTGCCCAATGCAGCAAGCGATTCATATTCGGGCCGATGAACTTCACCTGGTATTGCGAAAGGACCACTCTTCTGTTCAACAATTGCACCGCATCGGATCGGACACGCACGGCACGAATATCCGCTCTTTTTGTATTTATCCATGTTGCTGCTATCCAGATTAGCCGCTTGCGGCATGGATTGCGTCCCAGTCAATTGCCAGTTCTTTACGGGCGAATCACCGATGGAAACCAGGAAGCTCAATGCGCCGCCTGTTCCTGCGGCGCTCAACCCTTTGGCGAATTCGCTGGATTGGATAACGGACATATAACGTTCTTCAACTTCTTTGAGCTTACCGCGATCCGCAACGGCTATCTTCATTGCACCGCCCCTTACAGCCACTGCCTTTAAGCGTTTTGAACCCATAACCGCCCCCACACCACCGCGGGCAGCAATCCTGCCTTTTTCATTAACGATTCCGGCCAGCAGCGATTTCGCCTCGCCGGCAGGACCAATAGCAGCGACCTTGATTTTTGAATCGCCTGTCGCCGCCTGAATCAGGTCACTGGTCTCATAAGTGTCTTTGCCCCACAATCCGGAGGCGTCCATCAGCTTTGCAGCACCATCCCTGATTACCAAATAAACCGGTTTGTGCGATATGCCGGTGAAAAAAATCGCATCATAGCCGGCCGTTTTCAGTTCCGGCCCGAATGTGCCACCTCCGTTCGACTCGCACCAGCCCCCGGTGAGGGGAGATTTTGTAACAACACCGTATCTTCCGCTGCCCGGAACGGAAGTCGCCGTAAGTGCTCCTGTGACAAATCCAATAATATTTTCAGGGCCAAGCGGATCCGCTCCGGGCTTCATCCGTTCATACAAAATCCTGATTCCCAGGCCATATCCGCCAATGAATTCCCGATAGATATTTTCCGGGACAGGAGACTCTTCCATAGAAGCCTTGCTCAAGTCTACGAACAAAACCTTGCCCGCAAATCCAGCGAACATAAATCCTCCACGGTCGACAGTCTTCAGTAATAAAACAGAACTCCAGCCAGTTTCCTATTTAGAAGGCAGTATACTACACAAGAAGTTCATTGAGACATAACTGCATCAGCGGGCTTTCGTCCGGTCTATGTCGAAAAAACCGTGACTGCCCGCTGACAACTGCGGATTACTTTGACTCCGCCGCCTGCGAATTGGCGGGAAGTTGCGGGATCTCGGCGTTCTTTGTTTTGAAATAGTCGGCGCGTACGCGTTCCACAATAGCATGGACCGGCTCGTCGAGATATTTCGTAAAGTATGTAGGATAAATACCTATCCAGAAAGCTAGGATAATCAGAGGAACAAACGTAACCACCTCTCGCAGGTTCAGATCCGGCAGTGCCTTGTTCTCTTCCTTTTCCAGTTTGCCAAACATTACTCTCTGGTAGAGCCACAGCATGTACGCGGCGCCCAGTACAATCCCGATAACGGCAAGTGCGGCGTATATCCAGAGCCCCGGCGCCGCGAATGTGCCTTGCAGAATGAAAAATTCTCCGATGAAGCCATTCAACCCTGGCATGCCAATGGAACTGAGGGTCATAACAAGAAAAATCGTGGCGTAAACCGGCATGATATGGCTCAATCCGCCGTAATCAGAAATCAAGCGCGTATGCCTGCGCTCGTAAACAACCCCCACTATCAAGAAGAGTGCGCCGGTGGAAATGCCATGATTCAACATTTGGAGAATTCCGCCCTGAAGCGCCACGGGCGTTGCGGCAAACACTCCCAGCATCACAAATCCAAGATGGCTGACGGAACTGTATGCAACCAGCGATTTCATATCCTTTTGCATCATTGCAACAAGACCGCCGTAAATGATTCCAATGAGACATAGAATCAGCAACGGCTTTATGAAATGCATGGTCGCCCATGGGAACATCGGAAGGGAGAAACGGACAAAACCGTAGGTCCCCATCTTCAACAGAACGCCTGCCAGGATAACGGATCCAGCGGTAGGAGCTTCGACGTGAGCGTCCGGCAGCCAGGTGTGGAACGGGAACATGGGAACCTTGATTGCAAATCCGACAAAGAAAGCCAGAAATACCCAGAATTGAAGGTCTGTCGGGAATCCGAGCTTCTGGAACGCGAGAATGTCAAAAGAATATATTCCGGCAATATCGTGCTGATAGAAGTAGATCGCCAGTATCCCGACCAGCATGAGCACAGACCCGGTCAAGGTGTAGAGGAAAAACTTGATAGCGGCGTAGAGCTTCCTGGGGCCGCCCCAAACGCCGATCAGGAAATACATGGGAACCAGCATGACTTCCCAGAAAACATAGAAGACCAGGAAATCGAGAGATATAAAAACACCGATCATTCCCGTCTGAAGGAGCAGCAAAAAAGCATAATATTCTTTCACGCGGTCCTTGATTGCCGTCCAGGAGGAAAGAACGGCGATAGATCCCAGGAGCGTGGTCAGCAACACAAGCAACATGCTGATGCCGTCGATTCCAACTTTGTAATTCGCACCGATCTGCGGAATCCAGGAATGCTCATACACAAACCGGAATCCATTGGCGTTTATGAATCGAGGATTATAAAACGCGGTCAGGAGCGGAATGGAAACAATGAAGCCAATAAAAGCGGTGATATTGGCAACCCATCGGATCGCATTCTCGTTTTCTCGCTTCATGAGCATAATCAGAATCATTCCCGCCAGTGGAAGATAGCAGACTATGTTCAGGATGTTGTTCATGAAGAAGTCCATCAGACAAACTCCTCAAAATTCAAATCGCCATTCGAGACACAGTCTCGAGATGTTGAAGGCGCACCGATTAAAATCGAACCAAGCCGTTGTAATAAATCAAAACAAAAACGAAGATACCCAAAACCGCCACCAGCGCGTAGCGCTGAACCAAACCCGTCTGAAAAGAAGTGAATACCCGGTTCAACATCATGCTGATGCGCCCCACCAGGTTCACTAACCCATCCACAATATAGGTATCAAAAAGTTTGGAAACAGTAGCGGTCCCACGCGTTGTCTTAGCGGTTAAATTCACCATACCGTCGACGATTTTTGAGTCCACGAAATAGAAGGCGGTTCCTAGGCCTTTGACTCGGTTGACGATAGCCGCATCGTACAATTCGTCCACGAAATACTTATGATAAACCACAGAATAGAGCCACTTGATTTTCTGCGTAATCCGGTCGGCAGTTCCCGGTTTCGCAACATAGAACCGGTACGCCATAAAGATGCCGAATAATGAGATCACCACAGACAAAGCTGTGAACAGAGGTTCCTGGCTCGCCAGATGTGCTGGGATTTCAGCTCTCTCAGGCACTCTCAAAACCGGTTCGAGGAAATGCTCAAATTTGTTCGAGATGCCTGTCCACCCGGGAAGTCCAATGAAACCGCCTATGGTCGAGAGTACGGCCAGAGCCGCCAGCGGATACACCACATTTTTCGGGGATTCGTGGAGATGGTGTTTCGTATGATCATCCATCCTTTCCTTTCCCCAGAAAGTCAGGAAAAGCAGGCGGAACATGTAGAAGGATGTCATGCCGGCGCCCAACCATAGTATTAGCCAAATGATTGGATGGCCGTTGCTCCAGGCACGCCATAAGATTTCATCCTTGCTGAAAAATCCGGCCCACGGCGGGATTCCCGAAATTGCAATAGTGCCCATGAACATGGTCCAAAATGTCCATGGCAGGTACTTTCTTAGTCCTCCCATTTTCATCATATCCTGCTCGTGATGCATGGCCATGATTACAGATCCCGAGCCAAGGAAGAGGAGGGCCTTGAAAAAGGCATGAGTCATAAGGTGGAAAACTCCGCCCACGAAAGCACCAACTCCGAGCGCAGCGAACATATAACCCAGCTGACTCACAGTCGAATATGCAAGGACGCGTTTGATGTCTGTCTGGGCAAATCCGATTGTCGCGGCAAAAATGGCGGTCAACGATCCGATGATAGCGACAATCATCATGGTTTCGGGCGCCCTGCTGTAAAGGGCGTTGCTGCGGCAGACCATGTAAACGCCGGCAGTAACCATCGTAGCGGCATGGATGAGAGCCGAGACCGGCGTCGGACCTTCCATGGCATCGGGAAGCCAGACATATAGCGGAATCTGAGCGCTCTTTCCGCAAGCGCCTATGAAGAAACAGAGCGTCGCCCAAAAAAGATAATCGTGTCCCGTTTGAACGGGCAAAGCGGCCGCTTTGGAAAAAACCTCCTCAAATCGCAGCGAACCGAAGTGGACGAAGACGAGCATCATTCCCAGAATAAACCCGGCATCTCCAATGCGGTTGACCACAAACGCTTTCTTCCCCGCATCGCCCGCACTCTTCTTATCAAAGTAAAACCCGATCAGCAAATAGGAACAGAGCCCCACCCCCTCCCAACCCACAAACATCACAACGTAGTTGTTTGCCAGGACCAGCGTGAGCATAGCGAACATAAATAGGTTCAAGTAAGAAAAGAACCTGTAATAGCCGCTGTCATCCCACATGTAACCCGTCGAATAGACATGGATTAAAAATCCCACCCCTGTCACAACCAGAATCATTACAGACGAAAGAGCATCCAGCTGAAATCCCCAAGGCACTTCAAATTCAGCCATGCCGCCGCCGGCTAATGAGAGGGGGCCGCTGTGGAACCAGGTGAACAAGTCGATAGAAAATATCTCTTTGTGCTGAAGAGCAAAAAGCTGATAGACCATCCCAACGCTGAGCAGAAAAGCGATTCCCACCGATGTCAGGGCAATCGCAGATACAAGCTTCTTGTTCAGCTTCTCGCCGCTGCTTTTCAGCCTTGCCAAACCAAGCAATCCGACAAGCGCACTTCCTGTCAGGGGCAGGATCGGTATCAACCAGATATATTTGAGCATAATTTCAATCTTGGCTAGAACTTATGAACTTTATAGGATTTAATCCCGATGAATTAAATATGCGGATCCGTCCCGGCAGATCTCGGTAAACCAAACGCCTCCAACTATAGCAACCCGAAAGCACGCACTAGTAACATATGGATGCTGGCGTTGTCAATTTAGTAATTGGGTACGCACACCAATTTTCGCAGCGAGTAACAGTTGTTTGTGATTTTGGGACGAAAACAGGTAAACGTCATTGATTAAAGCCTGTTAATCAATGACGTTTACACTTTGCCTTTGGGCTGCGGGCCGGCACAAGATATAAACGTTATTCATTGACAGGCCATCACTCACCTATGGCGCCTTCCGCTCTGGACCAATCGCGGAATTATAGTTTGTTTTTTTGGTCCGGTAGTTTGGACGGGGACAAGGCTGCCGGGGATGAAGCGCAATTCCCCGCGATGGGATATTTCAGCTTATCCATGTTGTTTTTTTGGCAGATCCTGGGCCAGTAAGTCCCGATAAATAACTTCAACCTGCTCTTGTGTTTGCTTCAATGTCCCGGAAGTATCAATCGTATAATCCGCCAGTTTTAATTTCTCCCTAATGGCCATTTGCGAATCCATTCTCGCGCTGGCTTCCTCCGTCGTCAGATGATCGCGAGTGATCAGCCGGGATTTTTGCAGCAAGGGATCGCAGGTCACCACAATTAGCCGATCATACATCTTGTTGCCACCGGTTTCGACTATCAGAGCGGCATCAACAATAACTATTCCAGTCCGGTAAAGCTGCTCCAATTCGAATATGCGCCGGAGAATCTCCGCGGCCACGTCAGGATGGGTGAGATTGTTCAACAAGGCCCTCTTGTCCGTGTCTGAAAACACTATCTGGCCCAGTTTCCTACGGTTAATGGACCGGTCCGGGCGCAGAATCTCCTCCCCAAAAGCACCAACTATTTTTTCATAAGTCTTTGCGTTCGAAGCAAGGAGTTCGTGAACCACCACATCCGCATCTATTATATAAGCGCCTAATTCAGCGAACAACTGGGCTGTGTGGCTTTTTCCGGATGCAATATTGCCTGTCAATCCTACGTGCAACATGATGCCATAATAACACACAGGCGAAGCATTGACTCCCGCACAATCTTCGGATATTTGAGCAGCCAATTTTTCAAAGTGGACATGGATGCGCACATGCCTGAGCACTCGTATTCGTAATTATGGCAATGTATGTGCCAGGCGCTGCAGCCTTGGATGTAGGAGCCTGTCCGTCGTTAACGATGTCCTCGCCTCGACTCCTCCTCGCGCCTTGAACTCGGCCGTGCTGTGCTGCGCAGATCCCAGATCCGTGCAAGCCCCATGCGCGCGACCCATCCCAATACTCGGACAGGCTCTAGGGAACTTCCGTAACAAGGACGGAGTTGGTTAGCTCGTTAACCACGTAGATTGTGCGATTGTCGGTTCCGACTTTTATATCTGTGGAGCCTTTATCCACATCAAAAGTCTCGAAATCCAGGCTGCTAAGGTCTGCAGGCACGATTGAAACGTTTCGCGAGTCGCTGTTCACAACAAACACCCTTTTGCCGTCGGGGCTTGCTGCGACTCCAAACGGAGACTTCCCGATTGGAATTGTGACCAGGACTTTCATGAGTTGTGTGTCGATAACAGATAGGTCATTCGTCCGGCTGTTCGCGACAAAAACCCGTTTCCCATCCGGGGTGATCGCAATTCCATCCGGTGCCTCACCCACTGGGATTTTCTGAATTACAGCCTGCCTGTCGGGATCAACAACCCAGACCTCGTTGTTTCCGCCCACTACAACATAAACCAATTCTGTAACGGGGGAGACCGCCATTCCAAAAGGAGAGGAACCTATTTTCAGAGTTGCGGAAATTGTACGTTCCCGAGTGTCGATTATGTGGAGTTGGCCCTCCCGGCTGCGCCCATAATTTGTAACGTAAGCACGGTAGCCAAGTGGACTCATAGCCACG
>JAHFUH010000080.1 GCA_023265215.1 Acidobacteriota bacterium | reverse complement strand
CTCGTTAAGTCCGGATTAAGGTTCTGATGCCGTTTACTTAGAGCGGCGTTTACCGAATGTTTTTTCAAGCGCCTTGACTTGCTCCAACACTTGGGGCGAATTACAGCCATCGGCTAGTTCAAACGCGCGTAATTCCACTCCAACTCTATATTTATATGTAAGTCTGGGACCGCGGGTCATGCAGTACTTCACTTCGCCCAACAGTTCAATAGCATCCATTTTAACATCTGTTCTCTGGGGGAGAGAAACAAGGATCGAGATTTCGGAAAGGACATCCGGCGGATTATTGGTCAAAAAAGCCAGTCCGCTGATACTTATATCGGACAAAGGAGATCTAGTCTCGGAAAACGATTCCTGACCGGAAAGCTTCCAGGATATGGCGGCACCGGGAATAAAAAGCCGGCTGTTAGATCTTTGTCCAAATTTGCGACCGAGTCCATGAAAATTGAGGCTCATATTTTCTCTTTAGAAAAAAACTTCTAACTTTATATATCGGCAGCTTTCGCGGAAATCTGCATTGATTTTCCAAAACGGCAGCCGTCAGACAATTCACCCTTACACCAATTTTTGTAATCCAATGAGGTATAATATCTGGCTCATGTTTCAATTGGAATTGCTCGGTCGGAATATAAGCCGGAACATAAAAATGCGCGGACAAGACTACTTCAACCGGAAGGCTGTCCGTATTTTGTTCGCCGATGCGGATTTCGTATCCGCCCAGGTTTCAGGTTCACAGGAATACGAAGTTGATATCGAGCGGGACCGGGAGACGCTGGTCTATTCCTGTGATTGCCCTTTTTTTGAGGGAAACTTTGAGGTCTGCAAGCACATCTGGGCAACCCTTCTGGAACTGGAAAAGCAGGGTCACGTCAAAAAGTGGGATCCCAAACCCCCAACAGCGCTTTTGCCGGCGGGAGCGGATCCCGACGACGAGTACCTGGAAGACCTGGATTTTGAAGACGAGGAATTTGACGAACCTGGCGTTACGCCCGAAGGCAAGCGCCTCCCCTCTCCACCCACCGGCACATGGCAACAGCTTCTAGCCAAGGTGAATTTTTCCACAGAACACGAATCCACGCAACAAACGTGGCCCACAGGGCGGGAAATCATCTATGTGATTGAGATTACGCGGCGCGGCCTTAGCGCAGAATTATCCATCCAGATCAATGTGCGCGATCCCAAAAAGAATGGTGAGTGGAGAAAAGAAAAGCCGCTGTCACTTTCACACGATCTTCTGGGCCAAATTCCAGAGCAAGCGGATCGCGAAATTCTCAGCCGACTCATTGGCGTAAAGCGCGAAACATGGTATTACGGCCCCTATGAATCCATCTATCGTTTCACGCCAAAAAATATTGAATTGCAAGTTATCGTCCCGCTGATGTCGCAAACCGGCCGCCTGTATTTTAGGCTGCCTGAAGAAGACAAAATGCGGCCGGTCCGCTGGGATCCGGAGGGGGCGTGGGAATTCCGAATTGAAGTTCTTCCGGATGAGGCCGGGAGCCAATATGAGATCATCGCAGCGCTCAAAAGAGCCGGGAAACGTATTCCAATATCTCAGCCTCAATTCTTTCTCCGTGAGGGAATTTTTGTTGATGCAGAAATAATCGGCGCATACCAGGGGTCCTATGAATGGATTGCATTTTTCCGTCGTGAGAATTCTTTCTTTGTGCCTTGCGATGAAATTCATCAATGGCTCGAAAAAATGTTCGGCATGCCGTCCGTTCCTCCAATGGATCTTCCCGAAGAACTGCGGATGCAGGAGATAGAAGTGGCGCCCCGCCCGATCGTGCGCGTGCGAACGCGCAAAGAAGCCTGGGGCGCATTTCAGCTGGAGGGGGAAATATTTTTCGACTATTTGGGCAACATCGTGAGCGAGCGTCAACCCGCGGCAAAAATGGTTCTGCTGTCGGAACGCCGCTGGATGTCGCGCAATGCCGAGGCTGAAAAATCGGCTTTACACAAGGCCGAAGAGACGGGATTCAAGCTGAAGCGGGATTACAAAGGCAAATCCTTTTGGACAATTGGCCAATCCCGCCTGCCTGCGGCGGTCCGCGATCTTGTGGCCGCAGGATGGCTTGTAGAAGCAGAAGGGAAACTCTTTCGCAAACCGGACTCGCTCAGCCTGCATCTTTCGTCCAGCATAGACTGGTTTGAATTGCGCGGAACCATCGAATACGATGGCGTCCGCGTCCCAATTCCCCGGTTGCTGTCGGCATTGAGGCGTCATGAAAACACTGTCCGGCTGGACGACGGCAGCTACGGCTTGTTGCCGGAAGAATGGCTGCGCAAATATGGAACGCTTGTGAGCCTCGGGACTGCCAAAGGGGACCATCTGCGCTTCAACCGAAGCCAGGCTGGATTCCTCGACGCGCTCCTGGCTGCAGCTCCTGAGACAACCTGCGATGAATTGTTTGAACGCGTACGGAACGAAATCCGAGGCTTCAGCGGAGTAATCGCCGTGGATCCGCCCACCGGCTTCCACGGCGTTCTTCGCCCTTATCAGCGGGATGGTCTTGGCTGGCTGCATTTTTTAAGCCGGTTTGGCTTTGGAGGCTGTCTGGCAGATGACATGGGGCTGGGCAAAACAATTCAGGTGCTTGCCTTGTTTGAGGAAAGACGGGCGCTCCGAACCGCAGCAGAATCGGTGGATCGGCCGCCGCCATCCCTGGTCGTGGCCCCTCGATCGTTGATTTTTAATTGGCGGCATGAGGCTGAACGTTTTACACCGTCTCTTCGTATCCTGGATCACACGGGAGCAGAACGCATACGCAGTCATGAGCATTTCGAAGATTACGATGTGGTGCTCACCACCTATGGAACGCTGCGACGCGACGCCTGCTTCTTCAAAGAAAGGATATTCGATTACATTGTTCTCGATGAAGCCCAGGCAATAAAAAACGCTTCCACTGAATCAGCCAAAGCAGCGCGGCTGCTTCGGGGGCATTACCGGCTGGCTCTGAGCGGAACTCCCATAGAAAACCACCTGGGAGAACTGTGGAGTCTGTTTGAATTTCTGAATCCGGGAATGCTCGGAACCGCTTCAGTCTTTAAAGGAACATCCGGAAAGATAGACGAACAGGACCGCGCCCTGCTCGCTCACGCATTGCGTCCGTTCCTTCTCAGGCGCACCAAGGCCCAGGTGGCACAGGATCTTCCTTCCAAGCTGGAACAGACTCTGTTCTGCGAACTGGAGGAGGCACAACGAAAACTCTATAACGAATTGCGCGATCATTACAGGAGCACCCTCCTGAAACAGGTCCAGCAGGAAGGTCTGCAAAAATCCAAGATCCACGTCCTCGAGGCCCTTTTGCGCCTGCGCCAGGCCGCCATTCACCCCGGATTGATTGACACTGCCCGCTCGGATGAACCCAGCGCCAAACTGGATATGCTCCTCCCGCAAATAGCGGAAGTCCTCGATGAGGGTCATAAAGTCCTCATCTTTTCTCAATTTACTTCCATGTTGGGCATCCTGCGCCGACGGCTGGATGATGAAAAAATCACTTATGAGTATCTCGACGGAAAGACGCAGGACCGCGCCGCGCCTGTTGAACGCTTTCAGAACAATCCGGAATCCAAACTTTTTTTAATCAGTTTGAAGGCCGGAGGATTAGGACTGAATCTGACGGCAGCCGAGTACGTGTATCTGCTCGATCCCTGGTGGAATCCCGCGGTGGAAGCTCAGGCAATCGATAGGACGCACCGGATTGGCCAAACAAAATCAGTTTTTGCTTACCGTTTGATCGCCAAAGATACAGTGGAAGAAAAGGTGCTCGCGCTCCAGGAGACAAAACGCAGAATTGCCGAGTCCATCATAACCGAGGACAACAGCATTATGCGCGACCTCCGCCCCGAGGACCTTGAAGTCCTGCTAAGCTGAAGTCTGAGCATTTGTTGTATAGTTCGGGGTTTGGAGTTGGGGTCGTTTTTGGCGGATTGATCTTCGGCCCGTTCACAAAGGCGCTCGATGTAATCGGACATGAGCTAACGCACGGCATTACGCAAAAAACAACTAACCATTCGGCTCGATGCCGACGTGCTGAAATGGCTTAGGTCCCACGGCAGAGGCTATCAGACCCGCATCAATCGAATTTTGCGGGTAGCCATGGAAGGCCGGCCCCTGGACTCTGCGCAGACGCGGACTTCAAAGAAAACCCCGCGCACCCGTGTCGCGGGAAAACACTTTTAAGCAAAGAGCCCCATGAGCGATCCCCCCGGTTAGCCGCTGAACCAATACCAATATCCGGCGGAGCTGTCCAAACCCGGATCAAAGGATAGGGGGGACAAAGCTGCCTAATGATTCCGGATCATGTATATTCTGTGGAATGTTGCATGCGGTCGCGTTTGCAGCAAGGTACGAGCATTGCCACCTTGGTCAGCAATGCGAAAGGAAATATCGCAAATCCTATTCGAACTGCCTCGTGAGAATTGGAGTCAAACGGCTCGCCCATCGCCTCAAGAAGTTATGAGATCTTTCGGTTAGCCCGCACTTTGGGAGTCAATTTCCCCGCATCCGATGGCCGAGACTTCAAGATTGCTGCTTCCCAGTTTACGCCTCAGCATTTCGCCTCCTTGTCATGAAATTAAACCTTGAATTCCGATGTTTTTCCAATCAGGCCAGTCGTTATCTCAAAGAATCCGTTTTAGAAAATATGTCCTTCGCAAGTGTGATGGCGCTCATTGCGTTAGGCCAGCCGGCATAAAACGCCACATGGGTGATGACCTCAACTAGTTCTTCCTTGGTAACGCCATTTTCCAGCGCCTTTTCAAGATGAAACCGCAACTGTTCCGTGCGATTTAAAGAAATAAGCGCAGTCACTGTTACCAAGCTACGGTCACGCTTTGACAATTCGGGACGTTCCCAAACATCGCCAAACAGCACTTTCTCTGTCAATTCAACCAGCTTGGGCGCAAGCTCGCCGATATTCTTCTGAAGTGCCGATGTTTCTTTACTCATACTGATTCCTCCTTGAGCTGTCGTTACATCCTTCTGTGTTAGAAATTAACTGAATAATGACCCGTCCTTCTCTCTCAATGATTTACAACGACTTACATACACGGTATCTCATGCTGTTCTGGGGTATTCTGTTCCCGATTTGTTCCCAGTCCTGTTCACAAAATGCAATCGGATTACAAAGAGAATTTGAAGTATGTGCACTGGTTGGCTGTTTCATCAAGAGGATAACATGTACGGCGATTTCAACCCGCTAGAGATCCATCCGGAAAGTCCTCTTAGGTTATTGCAATTACACCATATCTATGGTAAGACATAGATATGGCAAACATTGAAGATAATTACGTAACCCGCTTGCAAGGGATCCGCCGCCAAGGGGGCACCGTGCAGGTTTATGCAAATATTCCCCTGCCTTTGGCGTCTGCGCTGGACTTGGAACCAGGCGAGACAGTGACGTGGAAGGTGGTGGACCGCACGCATCTATTGTTAGTGCGTTTGCCGGAACGAAAGGAACTGAAAAATGTTGCGCTGCCGTCTGAGAAGAAACAGGCAGGGCGAAACCGGGAGGTAAAGCGGTCATGATGGGGACGCGATCACCACAAGAGAAGCTGTTTGCGGCCGACCACCTCTATCTCGATTATGTAGGGCGGGAAACGCTGTATGGCTATTTGGCGCAGAACCGACGACACCTGTTCCGGGATGAAGACTTCGCCGCTCTATACTGTGCGAATAATGGGCGGACATCAGCGCCTCCCAGCCTGGCAATCAGCATTCTGTTTTTGCGAGCTTACGAAGGGGTTAGTTTTGTAGAGGCCATCGACCGCACGAAGTATGATCTGCGCTGGAAGGTAGCTCTGGGATTAGAGGTGGAAGAAATGCCTGTGCAGAAGAGCGCGTTGCAGGAGTTTGAGGCCAAGCTGGTGATTCATGAACTGGGGGAAGCGCTGCTGAAAAAGTCGATCGATGAAGCCCGGCGAGCAGGCTACCTGAGGAATCGCAAGATCCGGGTGGCTTTGGACACGACGCCGATTTTAGGCAAGGGAGCTGTGAAGGACACCTACAATTTACTGGCCGAAGGGATAGTACAACTGGTGTGCCGGTTGGCGGAAGTGGACGCAGAAGCGCCAGCCGCGTGGGCGGAGCGGCAGGGTTTGAGTGATTATTTTGGCAGCAGTTTGAAAGGAGTCGCGGCGATTGATTGGGATGACAAGAAGCAACGGGAGAAGGTGTTGACGGCGATTGTGGGGAATGCCCGGCAATTGCTGGATTTGGCCAAGCGATTTCAGGAAGCTCACCCTGAGCAGGCGGAAGTGATTGCTACAGCGGCGGCGTTGCTTAAGAGGTTGATCGCGCAGGATGTCGAGGAGAAGCCGGGCGGCAACTGCCGGATCAAACAGGGAACAGAGAAAGACCGTGTAGTGAGTGTAACGGATCCAGAGGCGCGGCACGGACACAAGAATGCCAGCAAGCTCTTCAATGGGCACAAGGCAGCGGTGGCCGTAGACATGGAGAGCCAGTTGATCGGAGGCGTTGAGGTGCTGGCAGGCAATGCCGGCGACCAAGAAAAATCGCTGGAGTTGGTGCACCAAACCGAGCGGGTGATGGAAGTCACGGTAGCGGAAACGGTGGGCGATTGTGCTTATGGGGGCGGGCCCACGCGGCGCGCCTTTGCCGACGAAAACCGTATACTGACTGCCAAGGTTCCAGTTATAAGTAATGGCGATTGTTTCCCCAAGACCGAGTTTACGATCGACTTAGAGAAAATGGAAATACGCTGCCCGGCAGGGCAGACGACAAACGAATGTCGGTTGGCCAGAGAAGGCGAGCGGAAACGCTTCCAGTTTGATGCGGCTACTTGTCAGAGCTGTTCTTTGCGCGCGCAATGTGTCCGCGGGCAAGCGCCTCGCACGATCAGTGTCCAAGCTGAAGAATCCTTGCAGCAACAGGCGCGAGCCCACAATCAGACCGAGGCGGGACGAAAGACTTTGCGTGAACGTGTGGTAATAGAACATCGCCTCGCGCGCTTGGTGCAACTAGGAATTCGCAAGAGTCGATACTTTGGGCGAATCAAGACCTGCATGCAATTGGTGATGGCCGCGGTGGTCGCGAACATAAGCTTGGTAGCGGGATACTGCAAGCGCCAGGGGGCGCCAGCGGGGATTCCCTCCCAAGAGACTGTCTATGACACAAATATTGGTTTTTTACGCGTACTTTTTGTCATCTTGACACGACTCTTCGTTCGCCATGAGCCTGCTTGGGCATAGCTGCTAGAGCGTACCAAAGCGAGATATACGGAACTTCGGCTGAAAACCGGGGTTTCCGGATGGATCTCTAGCCAGCGGGCCTGGGGGCCGGCAGCAAAATGCCAAGTAATTCTTGCGCATGCCCTAAATAAAAGGCAGCTCCAAGACTCGAAGATCCAAAGGCTCAAACCTGCAGAACACCGGTTTGAAAAGGCGGAACCACAGGGTTTAGTGCCGCAATTTCGATGGCCAGAATAATCGCCTTGCGCGTTTCCAGCGGAGAAATGATTTTATCGACCCAAAGCCGAGCAGCCGCATAGCGTGGATCCAGGGTGGCTGCATATTGAGCCGTAATACGCTTCAATATCTCCTCCTTCTCTTCATCGGAAAGCTCTCTTCCCTTTGATTCTTCCTGCCGGACACGGATATCCGCCATGGTTCGTGCGGCAGAAATCCCCGCCATCACTGCATACTTGGCGGTAGGCCACGCAAAAATGAACCGCGGATCATAAGCCTTTCCGCACAAAGCGTAGTTGCCGGCGCCATAACTGCCGCCGAGAATTACAGTAATTTTGGGAACAACGCTGTTTGCAACCACATTGACCATTTTTGCACCGGATTTTATGATGCCCGAAATCTCCGCATCCCTGCCGACCATAAAACCGTTTACATCGTGCAGAAAAAGTAGAGGGATCAGGTTTTCATTGCAGTCCATAATAAATCTGGCCGCTTTATCCGCCGCATCGGCATAAATCACTCCGCCGACTTCCACCGGCCTCCCGGGTTCGCGTACATGGCTTTTATTGTTCGCCACGATGCCGAACGACCAGCCGCCTATCCGCGCATATCCGCATATCAAAGACCTGCCGAAATCAGCTTTGTATTCGGTAAAGTCGCTCCGATCCGCGACACACCGGATAATTTTTCGCATATCATATTCTCGCGATGGATTGATCGGCATCAAATCCAGAAGCACTTCCGCCGGATCAAGCGGCTCATCGGGGGCGCATCGGTCAAAAAGCGCCTGCGGCGCGCGGCCTGAGAGCGAAACCAGCTCTCGTATTTTCCGAATACAGCTGCGATCATCTTTTTCTTGAAAATCCACCGTGCCGCTAAGTGCGGAATGGAGACGCACGCCACCAAGATCATCGCTGCTTAGATCCTGCCCGATCGCAGCCTTTACCAGCGACGGCCCTGCGATGTAAAGCCCGCTCCCTTCGGTCATCAGAATTTTGTCCGACATCACCGGAAGATATGCGCCTCCGGCGACGCAGTTGCCCATGATAGCCGCCAATTGTGGAATTCTCATAGCCGACAATCTTGCATTGTTCCGGAATATCCGGCCGAAATCGTCTTCATCGGGAAAAACTTCATCCTGCAAAGGAAGAAAAATGCCCGAAGAGTCTACTAAGTAAATGAGCGGCAAGTGGTTGTCCATGGCTATTCGCTGGGCACGCAGAACTTTTTTTGCCGTCATTGGGAAGAATGCACCCGCCTTTACGGTGGCATCATTGGCAATTATCATGAACAGGCGATCCTGCACGCGCCCGATGCCGACGATCACACCGGCAGCAGGGGCTCCGCCCCACTCTTCATACATCTGATAAGCCGCAAAAATCCCCAGCTCAAAGAATTCCGTTCCAGGGTCAAGCAGGAGATCAATTCGTTCCCGCGCCGTCAGACGATTCTTGGCATGCTGCTTTTCAATGGAATCCCGGCCGCCTCCCAGCCGCAGGGAATTCTCGTCCCGGACAAGTGATTCCATCATTTCCAGCCACTTTTCCCGATTATCGGAATTCAAAATGCACCTCGCATTCTTTGGAGACTTCTAGGGTTTGCCCTTAGAGTAATTAACACGAAGAAACAGGGGACGCTACCCTATTTTCGCCCATACAGCAGCGCCTGCAATCGGAAGTGCGAGTCAATATACTGAGCGCTGATAGCGCGCAATAGCACAGCCCAGGGTGAAGACTGCGAAGCAGCCCGAAACCCTGGGTTTGGAGGAAACGCTCCCAATAGCACTGAAAGGGCGAAGCAGGCGGCTGTGTCGCCCTTTCAGCTTTACATGACTGCTCTTTGATATCCGTTTGTTTTGACTCGCACTTCCAATTGCACCATACAGCAGTGGGTGCAAACGGAAGTGGGACTCAAAAGGCAAAAAGAACAGCGCCTGGGAGCGCCGGCGTCCTCGCCGGCACATATTCACGACTACCAGATATGTTTGCCAAAAACCCTACAAGTCGCTGCAGCTCTTTGATTAATTCGGAAATTCCCGATGTGCGCACCTGCCTGCCGGCGAGGACGCCGGCGCTCCCAGGGCATAAGCCCATTAGGTTTTGAGTCCCACTTCCGTTTGCACCTTACAGTAGTGCCTGCCCGGATTTACATACGAAAATAGGGTAGCCTCCCCTATTTCTCGATCATTCCTTTTGGTATTTTGCCTGGTTCTGGTATGATCGTTGACTTAGGATGAAATTCGTTTTCAGAATAACAGGAGACAATGACGGCTCAAGCGGCTCGCGTTTCAAAAAAAGTAGTGCTGGTTGGAAACCCCAACGTCGGCAAATCTGTCATTTTTAGACTTTTGACAGGCAGTTATGTGCTGGTCTCCAACTTTCCCGGAACCACCGTCGAGGTATCCCGCGGTAAAATGGAGCTGGGAGGATTATCCTACGAAGTGGTGGATACGCCCGGTGTAAACAGCCTGGTTCCACAATCGGAGGACGAGCGGGTTGCATGTCAGATTCTGTTGCGTGAAAAACCGGATGTCATCATCCAGGTTGCCGACGCCAAGAACCTGCGCCGTACCCTGCTGATTACATCTCAATTGGTCGAATTCGGAATCCCGATGATCCTCGTGCTGAACATGATCGACGAAGCCGAGGAACGCGGAATAGAAATTGATACGCAGGGGTTGTCGGAGTTTTTCTCCATACCGGCTGTTGAAACCATCGCCATTTATTCAAAGGGAAGAAAGCAGCTCCTGGGCGCGATTCAGAATGTCGGCAAGCCCAATAAGCTCGCCGCGCTCTACCCAAAGGAGAAAATCATTGAAGCGCTTCAGAGCCTCGCAACGCCTCCTATGCTTTCAATCGAGTGGCTGGCGGAAGGAGATCGAGAACTCATTCGAACGAATGTGGAATTGCAAGGTGCGGCGGGTTTGGCTTCATTGAAAAAAGCGCGGGAAGGACACAAAGCCGCCGGCCACGGCAGCTTGGAAAAAGAAATAGGCGATGCCAGGGGCAGGCTGCTCGACAGGCTGGTGGAGTTGCACAAAAAAAAGAGACAGAGCCGGTTCCTGCAGGAATCCGGAGTATTTAAAAAAATCTGGCTGGCATTGTTGTTCTGCGGCGTAGTGCTATTCGCCTGGAATGAAGCCGGGGCTCTTTTGCGATTTCAGACTCCGTTCACGCTGTTTCTGCAGTGGCTCGCGGGCAAATTCGGCCAGCCCAGCGGGGGGTTGATTGAGACGGTACTGCTGGGGATAAATTCCGCCGGACGTTTTGAATACGGCATCATTCCCGAAGCAATTCATTTTCTCCTGTTTATCGCGCCTATCATGATTCCTCTGGGGGTCCTGCTTTCCAGAAGTCGAAGCTTCGCCTACGAATTCGGTATTTTCTCAAGAAAGGCATCGACGGGGATCCCCATTTTGATTGGGGTTTTGCTTCTGCTTTATGAATTTGTCGGGTACACAGGCGCACAGACCCTGGTTGGGCTGCTCGAAAAGGTTCTGTTCGGCCAGCACGTTATTCCTTATTTGCGGGCGCTGATTCCCGCCGGTTTTTTCGCCGAGCTGATGGTCGGCAAATACGGACTCATATCCATGGGCTTGACATATGCGATAGGAATTGTCCTGCCTGTTGTGGGAACTTTTTTTATTGCATTCGGGCTTCTCGAAGACAGCGGCTACTTGCCCAGGCTTTCAATACTATCGGACCGTTTGATGAGAATCATGGGCTTGAACGGGAAAGCAATTCTTCCCATGGTTCTTGGCTTCGGCTGCGGCACCATGGCCACCATGTCTGCGAGAATTCTCAGCTCAAAAAAGGAAAGGCTTATCGCTATTTTTCTGCTGGCGCTGGGAATCCCCTGCTCGGCACAGCTCGGGGTGATGCTGGGAATGGCGGCCGGATTTTCTCAGAAGGCAATGCTGATCGTCATCGGTGTGGTCTTCTCCCAATTGCTTCTGGTTGGCTATCTTTCATCAAAGCTGTTGCGGGGAAAGCCCAGCGAATTCATTTTTGAAATCCCCCCGATTCGTACGCCCCAGCTGAAAAATGTCGTGCTCAAGACCTGGTATCGGGTTCAATGGTATTTGAAGGAAGCCGTCCCCCTATTCCTTGTTGGCACGCTCGCGTTGTTTGCATTGGACAATTTACACTTGATGGGCCAAAGCCTGCTCTCCTGGACTCAGAAAGCTCTGGAGCCGATCGTTTCCGGCCTCCTGCATTTGCCCGTTGAAAGTGCAGGGATTTTTCTGCTGGGATTCCTGCGGCGCGATTATGGCGCTGCAGGGCTTTATGATCTGGCGCGGCGCGGAATGCTAAACGGGCAGCAGGTTGTTGTAAGCATGATCGTGATCACGCTTTTTGTCCCTTGCCTGGCCAGTTTCTTAATGATCGTGAAAGAGCAGGGAATGAAGCGGGCGCTGGCAATTACCGGTTTCATAGTCCCTTTCGCCCTTTCCGTGGGCACTGTCGTCAGTTGGATATTGCGAACGTTTGATGTTCAGTTCCATTAAGTGCATACCAGGACACATCATGGAAAATAAAATTTCAGAAGAAGTCGCGGAAGTGCTCGAAACAGTTTGGACATTGCAGGAAAAGGGAATTGTGACGCTGGACAGTGTGGTCAGCAATGCCGCCACAACCGTATCGGATGAACTACTCGGCACGCTCAGCCGAGAAGGGCTCATCGAGGTGGAAGGCTCCAGGAGCGTCCGGCTCCTGCCCAAAGGGCTGCAAATGGCGGAAAAGATCATCCGGCGGCACCGGCTGGCCGAAAGGCTGATTTGCGATGTTCTCGGCTCTCATGTGGAAGAAAGCGAAGCCGCGGCCTGCGAATATGAGCATCTGCTCGCAGAAGGAATCACGAACTCCATCTGCACTTTGCTGGGACATCCCCGCTATTGCCCGCATAACAAGCCAATACCCGAAGGGGATTGCTGCCGGCAAGCTAGAGATGAATTGAAGCCGATCGTGGTCTCGTGCAATCAGCTGAGTGTTGGGGAGACGGCTCGCGTAGCGTATTTCAGCACGCACGAGCATACGCGGCTGCTGAAACTGTCGGCGCTTGGAATCAGCCCGGGGACTTCATTGAAACTCATTCAGAAGTGGCCCGCCTATGTAGTCCAATGCGAAGAAACGGAAATCGCCCTGGAATCCGAGGTGGCGCAAAACATCTATGTCTGGCAAACCCCGCAGGAATAAGCCGCGTAGGTTCTGAGAAAAAATAAGAAGCGCCCATGCGATCAATGGCTTTCAGGCCCGAAGGGCCGACAGTAAATAGGCCCGGCCGTAAGGCCGGGAATGCTATTGAGCCTACCATGAGCGCCAAAGGCGCGGCACTTCGTTGCTTGTGCCGGCCCTTTGGGCCTCATTCTCAATATGCTTTAGCCCCGAGCTGACGCTCGGGGCTATTCCCTTCCGGCGCTTCGCGCCTCAACTGCAATTTATTCTCACGACCGTAGCGACGACCTTCCAACCACCTAACGCAAAGACGCCAGGGCGCAATGATAAGACTGCGGGCTTTGCGTCCTGGCGACTTTGCGTTAAACAAATGTACAAAGGTTTCCAGAACCCTTGTCATGGAGTCAGCCGGATAAGCATAGGAAATCTAATTTTCTTTGTCCGGTTTGGGCGCAAGGAAAAAAACGTAGGAAAACAGCGCCACGCCAACAAGCGCTGGAATCAATCCAACCGTCCAAACAGGTTTATTGTGCTCAAGCATAGCGAGCATTGGGATTAAGCCAAATCCGACTGCCGTTGTTATCATTCCGGCTAATTTTATGCCCTCATGTCTGCGGATCTGCGCTTCACGATCCTGCTGATGGATCATTTCAAGCACATTTCGGGAGGCGTCTCCCTGGCTTTCCGCAATCTTCCTGAGAAGCTCGCTGCGGAAAAAAGCTTCCTTTTCTTTGCGTCGCTCCCCAATCCAGACAATCAGCACTATCATTGCAATTCCCGATATTGGGATCAGTGTACCGATTACAGCTGGTAAATCATTCATGGC
>JAHFUH010000079.1 GCA_023265215.1 Acidobacteriota bacterium | reverse complement strand
AATTCAGACACTGGAAGAATTGGAAAAAGATTTGAAGTCCGCGGACTTGCGGAATGTTTACCTTGTTTTGGGACCTGAACAGTTTCAATGCCGTCAGGCTGTGGATCTTCTTAAAGGTAAGGCTCTGTCACCCGCCTCCCTTGCCTTCGATTATTCTGAGTTTTGTGCGGGCGAAGACTCTATTGACGAGATCATCAAATCGGCGAACACCTATCCCATGTTGTCCAAGCGGAGAGTAGCGCTTGTTACATCGGCAGAAAAACTAGCGGATGCTGAGCAGGAGACGCTGCTTGAAGCGCTTAAAAATATTTCGCCCCGGAGCTTGCTGATTCTGCTGGCAGAGGATCTGGATCACCGGAAAAAGCTGTATAGAACTATACGTGAAACAGGATGCGTTGCGGAGTTCGCAAAGTTAAAGGGATTTGCACTGGAGCGCTGGGCGGAGGCTTACGTGCAGCGAGAGGGATACCGGATCTCAGCTGTTGCGATGAAAAAGATTTTGGATTTGGCCGGTGCAGATATGTTGAGCCTGTCAACAGAACTCGAAAAACTGATGCTTTTTTCAGGAAAACAGAAAAATATCGCGGATTCCGCAATTGATGACCTGGTTCGCGGCAGCCGTCAGCACAAAATATTTGACTTGATCGATGCCATCGGGTTGAGAGACCGCACCAGCGCTCTGCGATTGCTTGAAAATTTGATATCCGGAGGCGAAGCTCCGCTGGCGATTGTAGCACTGATGGCTCGCCACTGCAGACAGGTTTTGATCGCAAAAGAATATCTGCAGCGGAAAATGGACGTGCGCGAGATCTTAGCCAGGGTACAGGTGCTCCCGTTTTTATTGGACAAGTTTATGCGTCAGGTCCGGTCTGCCGATGCGACAGCAATTCGGGAAATGTATATCCGGTTGGCGGATATAGACCGCCGGCTAAAATCTTCGTCTGCGGACGGACGTCTCCTCTTGGAGCAGGTAATCTGCATATCGATGTGAATCAACTCACTGCAACTTATGATCTGGGCGCAGCCGCAGATGCAGCGTTCAAACGCCTCGTAAGGCGGGATTTTTGACGGGCTGCGGCATTTCTGCTAATTGCTTTTTTATGCTCGAATTTGTCAATTGCGGCGTATAGCTCGGACAGCGAGTTCTTGGCGTCCTCGGCTTTGCCTGATTCCAGCCGGTCATTAAATTGTTTCAAGAAAGTCCGCAAACTGCTTCGGTTGCTTCGATTACTGTTTCGATGCTTAATGCTCTGTCGATGTGCCTTGAGGGCCGACGCGTGATTGGCCACCTTGATAACTCCTCGAAATTAATTTACTGGCGCAAGATCCCGGAACTCCCCGAGCCTTTTAAACTCCTTACAATACAATTAGTTAACACCTAAGTCAAATCATATTTTATGGTTGACTTCAGCAACTGCCGGACCTAGAATTCCGTTTAGACATGCGAGCGAGAATCTCTAGAGTTTTTACTGTGGCAGCTTGCCCACTAAAATTGCATCCAGCTTCAATAATTCATCTCCGCGAGACAGAGCCAATTCATAGATGAGAAAAGTCCTTCTATCCGACCGTAGTTTACAGCTGCTGTTTGGCCCCCTCGACGAGAACATCAGATTCCTGGAAAACCTGTTTGCGGTGACGATTCAAGCACGGGATTCCTCATTGACGATCGACGGAGAGGAAGATGATGTTGCCGCTTTGGAGAAAATCCTGGTGGATTTCTCCTCGCTCGTTGACAAAGGGCATGCAATTGCGAATGGAGATCTCAAGTCGGCATTCAAACAAATAGCAGAGGACACGGCACTCTCGCTGCACGATTTTTTTCCGAAAATGCAGTTGCTGTCGGCAGGGAAGCGCCAGGTAACCCCCAAAAGCCTGAACCAGCGCCGCTATATAGAAGCTGTAAAAAACAACGATATTGTTTTTGGAATAGGGCCCGGAGGAACAGGGAAAACTTTTCTGGCCGTCGCGATGGCAATTACTTATCTTTTCGACAAGAGCGTGTCCAGAATAGTGCTGACAAGGCCGGCAGTCGAAGCCGGTGAAAAACTTGGATTCCTTCCCGGTGACATTGAAGAGAAGATAAATCCATACTTGCGGCCTTTGTATGATGCGCTTCATATTCTCTTGGATGGCGATAAAATCCAGCGCTATATGGAGGATGGGACAATTGAAATAGCTCCGCTGGCATTCATGCGCGGCAGAACTCTGAGCGACGCCTTTATCATTTTAGATGAGGCGCAGAACACTACTTCGGAGCAAATGAAGATGTTTCTAACCCGTATAGGCATGCGATCCAAAGCGGTTATTACGGGCGATGTTACACAGATAGACCTTCCATTCGGGCGGAGTTCAGGTCTTGTCGAAGCAAGGAATATTTTGAGCGAAGTGGAAGGGCTTGCCTTTTGTTATTTCAACGAAAAAGATGTAGTCCGGCATCACCTGGTGCGCCTGATCATCAAAGCCTATCAGCAGCGTGCCGAAAAGGAGATGCGTTCTGAAAGCAGCGGGAATGGCAAAAACGCAAAAAATTAAGCTTTGCATAATATTCGGGGGGCGATCCGGCGAGCATGAGATTTCTCTTAAATCGGCGGCTTCGGTCATTTCTGCGCTGGATCCCAATGAATTCGACATCAGCGTTATAGGAATCACCAAAACGGGCAAACTCGCCGGTTCTGCCGATGTGCAGGGAATGCTGCCGCCTCAAGTATTGTCACGAATCCGTATCCGAGCTTTTCTGGAAGCGACCGGAATGCGAATCACAGACGGTGTTTCCCAGGAGTCGGGGAATTTTCACGACTCGCCGGAAATTTTCTTTCCCTTGCTGCACGGTCCTTATGGCGAGGATGGCACAATCCAGGGATTGCTCGAAATCGCCGGCGTCCCCTATGTAGGGTGCGGAGTGCTTGCTTCCGCTGTTGGGATGGACAAAGATATTATGAAGAAGCTATTCCTGCAAGCGGGGCTTCCAGTCCCGCCTTACAGGATGGTGATAGCTCGCGAAGCATTGAAAAACCTGAAGTCCTTAAAGCAAAAAATGTCCCAAGAGTTGGGTTATCCTATGTTTTCCAAGCCAGCCAACCTGGGGTCTTCGGTCGGCATCTGTAAGATACATTCCGAAAAAGAGTTCGAAGAAGCTTTTTTATGTTCTTCTCAGTTCGATCGGAAAGTGCTGATTGAGAAAGGCATAGACGCGCGTGAAATTGAATGCGCCATTCTCGGAAACGATGACGCGAAGGCCTCCGTAGCGGGGGAGGTTGTGCCCGCCCACGAATTTTACGATTATAATGCAAAATATATGAGCCCGGACAGCAGGCTGGAAATTCCAGCGCGCATCGATGACAGGCAGATGTCTGAAATTCAGGATCTGGCCTTGCGGTCATTCAGGGCCATTGATGGTTCAGGATTGGCCAGAGTAGATTTTTTTATCGATAGAAAAACCGATAAGATTTGGATAAACGAGATTAACACTATGCCGGGATTTACTCCGATCAGCATGTACTCCAAACTCTGGGCTGCAAGCGGCGTTTCATTTGAAGAATTGGTTCGACGTTTGGTCCGGCTTGGGAAAGAGCAGCATCAGGAGAAAAGTGAGAGGAGGATTTCGGCAATTTGAATCACCCTTGCAAAAGGGATTTAACAACTCTCTTGAGCTAACTTGAAAGTAGAGAGTTAGCAGGAGGATAAATATGAGTTGTGTTATCCGCGAAGCGGAACTCCAGGAGCAACTGCTGAAAGAAAACGCGGAATACCGGAAGCTCGCAGCCGAGCATCAGTCCTATGATGATCAATTGGATGATTTATCCAACAAGCACTTTTTGAGCGAGGAAGAGCAGATCCAGGAGAAAACGCTCAAGAAAAAGAAACTCGTACTTAAAGATCAGATGTACCAAATGGTTCAGAGAATTCGCAAGCAGATGCAAGCCGGGTCGTAGTAGGATGTCAGGTCTCGGCAGCATCGAAAAGTGTTTGCCGGGACCTGAGGCCGAAAGGAAAACCCATGGTTCGCGATGCTTATAAATTTATTGTTCCAGTGCTGGCGCTGGCCGTTTTGCTTGGTTTTTTACATCAGCCCTATCTCTCCTCGATTTTCCTGCTGCTATCCATTTTTATCGGTTACTTCTTTCGCAATCCTGACCGGTACATCCCGGCCGGAGAAAAGCTAATCGTTTCGCCTGCGGACGGCAAAGTGGTCAGAATTTTGCAGCAACAGGATGGCGGGGAAAAAACCATCAGCATCTTTCTTAACATTTTCAATGTTCACGTCAACCGCTCGCCTATTTCAGGCAAGCTGAATAACCTCGAATACAAAAGGGGAAAGTTCAAGGCGGCTTTTGAAGACGAAGCTTCCCGCGTCAATGAACAGAATGTGGTCACGATTGCTGGAGAAGATATCCAGGTGGTTGTTCGACAGATCGCTGGGTTGATAGCAAGGCGTGTGATATGCTGGAAAGAAAAAGGATATATCCTGCAGCGCGGAGAGCTTTTCGGACTAATCCGGTTTGGTTCCAGAGTAGATGTCGTGGTCCCAGGACACGTCAGAATTGCGGTCAAAGTCGGCGACCATGTGAAGGGTGGAGCTTCTATTCTAGGGGAATACTCATGACGGTGGTCTCAGGCGATAACGGAATAAATGAACAAATAAACCCGGACTTGAGGCGCAGGCGCCTGGGACGAAGTATATTCGTCCTTCCCAGTCTATTCACGGTCGGGAATATATTTTGCGGATACTATGCCATCCTGGCAACCATGAACAGTAACTTCAATCAGGCGTCCTATGCGATTGGAATCGCAATCCTTTTGGACATGTTGGACGGCCGCATCGCAAGGCTGACAAATTCCAGCACGGCTTTTGGTTTGCAGCTGGACTCTCTGGCCGACGTTATTTCTTTCGGGATAGCTCCGTCGGTCCTGGCTCTCGTCTGGGGACTGTCTGCAGCAGATCACCGGCTTGCATGGACAGCGGCTTTTACTTTCACGATCTGCGGCGCCATGAGGCTTGCCCGTTTCAATGTGCAAGCTGGTAATTTGAAACACTTTGTTGGGCTGCCTATTCCCGCAGGCGGAGGCGCTATTGCGGCTATCGTGCATTTCCTTGGATCGCCCATAGCTACCCCACTTGGTTCAAACCTAATGGCGGCCGGCGTTTTTTTTCTCGCTTTCCTGATGGTCAGTACAATCCGGTACAGCAGTCTTAAGAATCTCACCTTGGGAAAGAAATCACATCTGACCATTTTGATTATCGCCCTGCTGGTGGCTTTGATTGTTTACTTTTCAAAGCCAACGCTTCTGGCAATAGCACTTGCCTATAGTTTTTCCGGTCCTATAGCTCGGATATGCTCTTTCCTGCGGCGAAAAAAACATGGCGATGAATTGACAATTGCGAATCCGGCACACCATCAGTGACAACAGGATCGCAGGGTATCCCCAACCGCATACGGACACAAGATGCCCGTGCTTCTGACGCCGCCTGTATTGCATATGCCTACGCATGAAGCTGAAGCAGTGGTGTTACGCCAGTATTCGCTTTCCGACTCGGACCTCATTATAATAATGATTACGCGGGAATATGGAAAGATCAGGGCAACTGCCCCAGGGGCAAAGAAGCCCAAAAGTCGTCTTGGTGCCTGCCTGGAACCTTTGACGCGCATTCGTCTGGAGTATAGTTCCCGTGAAGGGCGTGATCTGGTTCAAATTCGGCAGGCGGAGCTTGTCCATTCCTATTTAGGCAACAATAGATCTCTAGAAAAAATGTGCGTGTTTAGCTATTTCGCAGAAATAGTTAATGAAATAGTTCAAGATAACCAAGCTAACTACACGCTGTATAGATTGTTATTGGCCGCTTTGGATTCGGGTGAACAAATGACCAGATTTTTACCGCTGGTACGATACTTTGAAATTTGGTGCCTGAGATTAAGCGGACTTTTTCCGAATTATGCCTATTGCTCGAATTGTGGCAAATGTGTTAAAGATGAAGGGTTTTTTGCTTGGCTTGAAGCGGGTCAATCGCGCTGTTGGGAATGCGCCCAGGGGCGAGGGCTTCGGATCGGAAAAGAGGCGGCGGGCGCGCTGGAGGCAATTGCCAAGCTAAGTCCCGGACAGTTTGGATCAAAACCGCTTGGTAAAGAAGCCGCCCAGGAGTTGGAGCGCCTGTCCCAGAGGCTCTTGGAAATGCATTTGGAAAAGCGCTTTAAGTCTTACAGGATTATGACAGAAGCCCTTCAGGAAATGTAAATAGATGGAATCAAAAAATTTCCAGCAGATAATTTTGGCTCTTGAAAGGTTTTGGGATCGCCAGGGCTGTGTCCTTCAGCAGCCGTATGATATTGAAGTGGGAGCAGGAACGATGGCGCCTGAGACCTTCTTTCGTGTTTTGGGGCCGGAGCCTTATTCGGTCGCCTATGTCATGCCCTCTCGCCGTCCAACGGATGGGAGGTACGGAGACAATCCTAACAGAGTCCAGAAGCACCATCAGTATCAGGTTATATTGAAGCCATCCCCGAGAAATGTGCAGGATCTTTACCTTCAGAGCCTCACAGCTCTTGGCATTGATTTGAAAGAGCATGATCTCCGTTTTGAAGAAGACAATTGGGAATCTCCGACCTTGGGCGCCTGGGGTATTGGATGGCAGATCCTGCTCGACGGTCTTGAAATAACTCAGTTTACATATTTTCAGCAAGCCGGAGGCCTGGACCTGGATCCGATTAGCGCCGAAATCACATATGGGCTCGAGCGTATTGGAACGTTTATAGCACAGGTTGACAGCATTTATGACTTGAAGTGGTCCAGCCGTCTTACATACCGGGATATAAGGCACCGGGAAGAAGTCGAATTTTCAAAATACAATTTCGAGGCAGCGGATGTGAGCATGTTGTTCAAACTTTTTTCTCTATATGAAGAAGAAAGCAAGCGCCTCCTGGAAATGGATCTTGTTCTGCCGGCTTACGATTACTGCCTTAAATGCTCTCATGTCTTCAATCTGCTGGATTCACGGGGAGCTATCAGCGTTACGGAACGCGTTGGTATTATTGCACGAGTCAGACAGCTTGCCTGCCAGGTGGCACGGGGTTATCTTGCAGGCCGCGAAAATCAAGGTTTCCCGCTGCTCGAATCTCGCGAAAAACTGCAGGTCGGGCCTGCCTAAGGCTAAGTTTTCTTTATGGAAAAATCAGAACTCGTCGTCGAGTTAGGTGTGGAAGAAATCCCCGCTTCAATGATCCAAGGGGCGGCTCATCAGTTTGCGGATATCCTCATCCGTGCGCTTGGAGAGCAGAGGCTTTCTTCAGGGGAAAGAACTGTCTGGCATACTCCCCGGCGAATCATTGTTGGAATTCAGGATGTTCCCGCGCGGCAGGAGGATTTGATTGAAACCGTCACGGGGCCTCCGAAAAGCATCGCCTACGATGCTTCCGGTGCGCCCGCCAAACCGGCCATTGCATTCGCGCAGAAAAATGGGGTCCCGATTTCTAAAATCAAGATAATCCAGACAGCCAAGGGGGAATATCTTTCAATCCTGCGCACTCAGCTAGGAAACAGGACGCATAAAATTCTAGAGCGCCTAATTCCGGAATCGATAGGCAAAATTCAATTTTCTAAAACGATGCACTGGAGTTCGGATCATTTTCGCTTTATTCGCCCTCTGCGTTGGATCGTCGCGCTCTTCGAGGGCAAGGTTGTGCGGTTCCAGTTGGCAGATATTTCTTCGTCGTGCTTCACTGCGGGGCATCGATTCCTCGGCAAATCCAGGATCCGGGTTTCCTCTCTTTCTTCTCTGAAAGAGCAACTGCGTGAAAATTCGGTGCTGGTCGATGAGAAGGATCGTCTGGGTTTAATTCAATCCGGAATCATACGTGAAGCCGCCGCAGCGGGAGGCCTTCCGCTGGACGATCCTGCGCTTCTGCAGACAGTTGTAAATTTAAACGAGGTGCCATCCGTTGTTCGTGGTTCATTCGAAAAGCGTTTTCTGAATTTGCCACAGGAAATTCTGATCACGGTCATGAGGGAACACCAGAAATACTTTTCTGTTTTGGACGATTCTGGGCGCCTCCTGCCTGCTTTCCTGGCGATTGTAAATCTCTACGCTGATCCAAAGGGAATCATCCGGACGGGCCATGAGCGGGTTTTACGCGCAAGACTTGCGGATGCGGCATTCTTCTGGGATACGGATCGGAAGTCAAAACTCGGAAACCGCGAAGAATCGCTAAAGAGCGTTCTATTCCAGGAAAAACTGGGCTCCTATTATGACAAGACCCAGCGGGTGCTTGCCATGATGCCGCAGGCAGTGCAATCGCTCGGTTTTGAATATCTCTTAAGAGATCTTGAAATCGCGGGCCATCTATTCAAATGTGACCTTATTACCGAAATGGTCAAGGAATTTACAGATCTCCAAGGAATTGTCGGTGGACTTTATGTGCGTGCTGAAGGCATGGATGAGAATGTATGGCGCGCAATCTACGAACAATACTGCCCGAAATCTGCCAATTCTGCTTCGCCATCAACCAAGACCGGGGCATTGCTGGCGCTGCTCGACCGCCTGGACACCGTTTGCGGATGCTTCTCAATCGGACTGATTCCGTCGGGATCCGGCGATCCGTTTGCCGTCCGACGCCAGGGCAACGGCATCCTTAAAATAATATTCGATCATCGGCTCAGTGGTTCACTGCACCAGATGATTCAATGGAGCCTGGCATCATACGGCAAGACATCCGAACAGACCGCAGCCGCCCTCACGGAGTTTTTTGAGGCACGCATGCGTTTTCTTTTCGAAGAAATGGGATTCGCCTATGACTGCGTCAATGCAGTTCTGGCTGCGGGATTCGACGATCCTCTCGATACGCTCGATAGGCTGAGGGCACTTCAGGAATTGAGGGAAGAAGAAGATTTTCTTTCCCTGGCTTCGAACTTCAAGCGGGTTGTCAACATAACATCGCAATCGGGAATCGCGGCGGGAACTCCTGATGAAGCGCTGCTGAAGGAACCGGCGGAATTGGAATTATGGCGCTGCTATCTCCAAGTTCAGCCTGCTGTCGAATTTGCGCGCAGAGGACACGATTACCGGACCGCCCTGCTTTCGCTTGCATCGATGCGAGGAGTGGTTGACGAATTCTTCAAGCAAGTGATGGTAATGGCCGAGGATCCTGCGATTCGAACGAACAGAATTTCTCTGCTGGACTGTGTTTCAAGGCTTTTTAAAAGCGTGGCGGATATTTCCAGGATGGTCATTGAAAAGAACGCCTGATACTATATCCGTTTAATTGACTACCGTTTTGGTGCTTTGAAATTCTTCGAGGTCTTCGCTATAAAGATCTCCAAAAACTTCAAAGTTCTTGGTTCAATGGGGAAGAGTCCAGCCTGCTTTCCCTGATTTCAATACAATCCGGATGATGCACAGGTTGCGTCATCCTTCTTGAGGAATGGAAAGATGATCTCCAAAGGAATGAACATTGTACCTCCCAGTGGGAAATTGGGCATCGTGCTTCCGGGAATGGGCGCCGTCAGTTCGACATTCATTGCGGGAGTGGAGGCAGTGAAGAAAGGCTTTGCCAAACCAATCGGCTCTTTGACTCAAATGGGAACAATTCGATTGGGGAAACGCACAGAAAACCGGGTGCCGCCGATAAAAGAATTCGTCCCGCTGGCATCTCTCGACGATCTCGTATTTGGAGGATGGGATATATTTTCCGACAATATCTATCAGGCAGGTCTGAAAGCCGGAGTTCTCGAGCGCAGCCTTCTTGATCAGGTCCGGCCGGCCCTTGAAAAAATACGGCCTTGGACGGCGGCATTTGATAAATCCTATGTGAGACGGCTTGATGGGAGCCATGTAAAAAAAGCCAAGAACAAAATGGAACTGGCGGAGCAGATTCAGGATGACATCCGGATCTTTCAAAAACGGAACAAATTGACCAGAACCGTCATGGTTTGGTGCGCGAGCACAGAAATTTTCCTGAAGTCGAAACCGGTGCATCAGACGATCAGCAAATTCGAGCAAGGATTGATCAAGAATGATCCTGCAATCGCACCAAGCATGATCTATGCCTACGCAGCAATCAAATCTGGTATTGCCTACGCAAACGGCGCTCCCAACCTTTCTGTGGATATTCCGGCCCTGACTCGTTTAGCTAAGGATCGCAATATTCCGATAGCCGGGAAGGATTTCAAAACCGGCCAAACCATGATGAAAACGATTCTTGCCCCAGGGCTCAAGGCAAGGCTTCTTGGCCTCAATGGCTGGTTCTCAACGAACATACTTGGAAACCGCGATGGGGAAGTTCTGGACGACCCGGAAGCGTTCAAAACCAAGGAAGAGAGTAAACTATCGGTGCTGGAGCACATTCTTCAACCCGAACGCCATCCGGATCTGTATTCCAAATATACTCACAAGGTCCGAATCAATTACTATCCCCCGAGGGGCGATAATAAAGAGGGATGGGACAATATCGATATATTCGGCTGGCTTGGATACCCGATGCAGATCAAAGTAGACTTCCTCTGCAGGGATTCAATCCTCGCAGCGCCGATTGTGCTGGATCTGGTGCTTTTCCTGGATCTCGCGCAAAGGTGTGGAATGAGCGGCATTCAGGAATGGCTGTCGTTTTATTTCAAGAGCCCGATGTGCGCACCGGAGCTATACCCGGAACATGATTTGTTTATCCAGCTTATGAAGCTAAAGAACACATTGCGCTACTTGAGAGGTGAGGATTTGATCACGCATCTTGGACTCGAATATTACGATTAAATAAATTACGAATTACCGATTACGAATGACGAATTGAATCATACATTGGGATGCTCGGTTCGCTTCAATCCAAGGCGAAAATAAAAACCGGCCACAAATTATTGATATAATGTGTGGCCGGTTTTTTATTTCGAATAGCTGACGAATGCAGCCATTCGATCACTCGTATGGTTGCATTCGTCACTCGTAATTATGCTGTATGCGATATAGTCTGCTGAGCGCCCAGCGCAGCCTGAGCGGCTGCAAGCCGGGCAATTGGCACCCTGTACGGAGAGCAGGAAACATAATTCAATCCCACCTGGTGGCAGAAGCTCACCGATGAAGGCTCTCCTCCGTGTTCGCCGCAAATGCCGACTTTGAGATCAGGGCGTGTTTTCCTGCCTCTTTCGGTGGCAAGCTGAACCAATTGTCCGACTCCTTCCTGATCCAGGATTTGAAATGGATCATCCTTAAAGATTCGGTTCTCAATGTAAAAGGGAAGGAACTTGCCCGAATCGTCACGTGAAATGCCGAATGTCGTTTGGGTCAGATCATTGGTCCCGAATGAGAAAAATTCTGCAACCTCAGCGATTCGCCCGGCAGTCAGAGCAGCCCTGGGCAGTTCGATCATGGTTCCCACCAGGTAATTCAGGTTAATCTTGTTCTTCTGGCAAACTTCGGCCGCAACGCGGCGGACCACTTCCGCCTGCAGTTTAAGCTCATTGATATCGGCAACAAGCGGGATCATGACTTCGGGAATAACTTTTATCCCCTTCTTCTGCATATTCACGGCAGCTTCAAAAATCGCCCTCGCCTGCATCTCCGTTATTTCCGGGAATACGACGCCCAAACGGCATCCTCGATGTCCGAGCATCGGATTGGCTTCGTGAAGCGATTGCACACGGTCCCAGAGGTATTTGGCATTGACTTTGATTTTTCTTGCAAGCTTGCGCGTTTCTTCTTCGGTATGAGGAAGGAACTCGTGAAGAGGAGGATCGAGAGTGCGGATCGTTACGGGCAGCCCGTCCATGGCCCGGAATATTCCTTCAAAATCTTTGCGTTGAAGTCTGAGAAGCTCGGTAAGCCCACCTTTGTAGAGGCGCCTGGGTCCCTCGATCTCCTTCTTCAGATTCTTTTTAGTTTCCTGCAGCTCCTTGCGTTTTTTGGGAGAAACGCCGCGATTTAGTTCGGCTTCCAATCCCAGAAGATCCTTCTCCAAGCGTTTGTAGTCGAGCGAGCCGAGGATCATCTGGCGCACGTGATCGATTCTTTCGCCCGCAAAAAACATGTGTTCGGTCCGGCACAATCCAATTCCTTCGGCGCCGAAATTACGGGCTATTTTTGAATCGCCCGGCGTGTCTGCATTAGTTCGCACCTTGAGTCTCCGGACTTCATCCGCCCATTTCATCAGCTGGTGGAAATCCTCTCCCAATTCCGGATCTATCAAAGGCGCCTGCCCGACAGTGACCTGCCCGCTGGTTCCGTCAACCGTGATCCAGTCGCCGCGCCGTATCCGTACGCCGTTGACGGAAAACTCGTTTTTGGCGTAATCAATGACCATTTCCCCTGCACCCACAATGCAGGGTTTGCCCCAACCGCGTGCCACCACTGCGGCATGGCTGGTAGGACCTCCAGTGGAAGTCAGAATAGCTTGCGCCGCATCCATTCCACGAACATCCTCCGGAGAAGTCTCGCGCCTTACAAGAATGACTTTCTCCCCCTTTTCCTTCCATTCTTCGGCTTCCTTAGGAGTGAACACTACTTTACCCGAAGCAGCGCCGGGGCTGGCATTTATTCCTTTTGTCAAAACCTTCAACTTGGCTTTTGGATCCAGCATTTTGTGAAGCAGCTGGTCCAGATCAGCTGCGGGAACACGCATGATCGCGGTGTTCTTGTCAATGAGGCCTTCTTTGACCATGTCGACCGCAACCTTCACAGCCGCAGGACCGGTTCGCTTGCCGTTCCGAGTTTGCAGCATCCAGAGCTTTCCTCGCTCTACTGTGAACTCCAGATCCTGCAGATCCCGATAATGGCGCTCCAATTTATCAGCCACCTCGACAAACTGGTTGTAGATCTGCGGCATGTCCTCTTTCAGTTCGTCTATGTGTTTCGGAGTTCGAATGCCGGCCACCACATCTTCGCCCTGAGCGTTTGCAAGATAATCGCCAAAGAGTTTCTTGTCGCCGTTTGCAGGATTCCTTGTGAACGCGACTCCGGTTCCCGAATCTTCGCCCATATTGCCGAATACCATTGTCACCACGTTGACCGCAGTTCCGAGGTCGTCGGGGATCTTCTCTCGCCTTCGATAAGCAATAGCCCTGTCTCCGTTCCAGGACCGGAATACTGCTTTGATTGCCTCTTCCAGTTGTTGGTAAGGATCCGTCGGAAACTCAGCTCCGGTCTCGGATTTTATGATTTTCTTGAATTCAGTGCAGACCGCCGCAAGGTGTTCGGTTTTCAGATCAGTATCCAGTTGCGCCCGTGCCGCGCGTTTTGCTTTATCCAAAGCCTGTTCAAACAACTCGCCATCCACCCCCAGCACGATTTTGCCGAACATTTGAATGAACCTGCGGTATGCATCGTAGGCGAACCTCTGATTTGAAGTCAGCTGCGCCAAAGCCTGCAGCGTATCTTCATTGAGCCCAAGATTCAGAACCGTGTCCATCATTCCAGGCATCGAAAATTTGGCGCCGGACCTTACCGAGACAAGCAGAGGATTGGTGG